>DASZYM010000150.1:0-1858 GCA_035545355.1 Dongiaceae bacterium | reverse complement strand
CCAGAACGGCTTCACCAAGAACGACGTCTGGATCGGCCAGACCTGGGACGGGCCGGCGCTCAGCCTCAAGAAAGAGGGCCAGCCCGTGACCTATATGGCGCCCAAGGAAGGCGCCATCGCCTGGCTCGACGGCCTGGCCCTCGTGAAGGGCGCGAAGAACCTGGAGCAGGTCTATGCGCTGCTGGACTATATCTACACGCCGGAAGTGGCCGCCCAGATCGCCGAAGGCTCCGGCTACAACGCGGTGATCAAGGACGCCGACCAGCATCTTTCCGAGAAGGCGAAACAGGCCTTCGCCGAAGCCTATCCCAACGGCGCCGTCGAGAACCTCTGGTGGCGCCCGCCCGAGCCCTCCTGGTATGCGGAGCTCCGGAACGGCTTTGCCGATCAGTTCAAGTCGGCCTGAGATCCATCCGGTCCTGGCTCCCCGCAATCGCCGGCCCTGCACCTATCGACGGCGGAACCGGCATTCCATAAACACCTAAAGAACCGTGAATTTCCGGGCCTTGCGACTCGTGGGCCTGGGCTAGATTGACCCCGCCATGAGCCATCGCCGCATCGTCACCGAGTTGCATGCCGCACCCGCGCCGGTGCCGGGCGAGCAAGTCATCGACACCTCGCCGCCGAGCGCCGACGAGATCAAGACCACGACCTGCTACATGTGCGCCTGTCGCTGCGGGATCAAAGTCCACCTGAAAGACGGCCGCATCCGCTACATCGAGGGCAACAAGGACCACCCGGTCAACAAGGGCGTGCTCTGCGCCAAGGGCTCGGCCGGGATCATGACCCAGTACGCGCCTTCACGGCTGCAGAAGCCGCTGCTCCGGGTCGGCGAGCGCGGCAAGGGCGAGTTCAAGGAGATCGAGTGGGAAGAGGCCCTGCGCCTCGCGACACTGTGGCTCTCCGAGATCCGCGCCACCGATCCGAAGAAGCTCGCCTTTTTCACCGGCCGCGACCAGAGCCAGGCGCTGACCGGCTGGTGGGCGGCGCAATTCGGCACCTGCAACTACGCGGCCCATGGCGGCTTCTGCTCGGTCAACATGGCCGCGGCCGGGCTCTACACGATCGGTGGCTCGTTCTGGGAGTTCGGCGAGCCGGATTGGGAGCGCACGCGCTACTTCATGATGTTCGGCATCGCCGAAGATCACGACAGCAATCCGATCAAGATCGGCCTCGGCCAGTTGAAGGGCCGCCCCGCCGACAACCGCGCGAAATTCGTCTCCATCAATCCGGTGCGCACCGGCTATTCGGCGATCGCCGATGAATGGATCGGCTTGCGGCCGGGCACCGACGGCCTGTTCGTGCTGTCGCTGGTGCATGAGCTGCTGAAGGCCGACAAGATCGACCTCGATTTCCTGGTGCGCTACACCAACGCGCCCTGGCTGGTGATCGAGGCGCCCGGCACGGCCGAGCATGGTCTGATCGCGCGCGATGCCGAGGGCAACCCGTATTGCTTCGGCACGCTCCGGAGCGCCTGCGTCTCGGCGCTCATTCCCGACGTCGCGCCGCAATTGATCGGCACGGTCACCCTGCCGGACGGCCGCCAGGCGCGCAGCGTGTTCGAGCTGATGCTGCGCCGCTATCTCGATCCCAGATACGCGCCGGAGAATGTCGCGGCGACCATCGGCATCGATGCGGCCACGATCAAGCGCATCGCCGCCGAGCTCGCCCATGCCGCCTTCGAACAGGTGATCGAGATCGAGACCGAATGGACCGACTGGGCCGGGCGCAAGCATGACCGCTTCATCGGCCGCCCGGTCTCGATGCATGCGATGCGCGGCATCTCGGCGCATTCCAACGGCTTCGACACCTGCCGCGCGATCCATCTGCTGCAGATGCTGCTGGGCTCGATCGATTG
>DASZYM010000149.1:0-2385 GCA_035545355.1 Dongiaceae bacterium | reverse complement strand
GAGCTGCAACTTGTTGGGCGAGGCGGCGGCGCCGTCGGTCATGGCGCCGCCGCTGTCATCGGCCGGTCAGCCGCCGAAGAGGTCGGAGAACTTCTTCTTGATCTCGTCGGTCTCACCGGTGACGTCCTTGGTGGAAGCCGGCATCAGCTTGAGGTCGGCGGCGCCCGGACGACCCGTGGGTCCGGCGACGCCTTCCTTGCCGGGGATATAGCCCTGCACGACCATATACTGCTGTCCGGCATCGGAGAGCAGCCAGTTGACGAAGGCCTTGGCGGCTTCGACGTTCTTCGCGGTCTTCAGGATCGCGACCGGCTCGGTCACCATCGAGACGCCTTCCAGCGGATAGACGAAATCGACCGGCGAGCCCTTGTCCTTGCCGTTGAACGCCATGAAGTCGACGATCATGCCATAGGCCTTCTGGCCGCTGGCGACCGCGTCGAGCACGCCGCCATTGCCCTTGGCGGCGACGGCGCCGTTATCGGCGAGCTTCTGGTAGTAGTTCCAGCCCATCTCCGGCTGCGCGACGATGGTGCCGACATGGATGACCGCCGCACCCGAATAGAGCGGGCTCGGCATGATCACCTGGTCCTTGGCGTTAGGCGAGATCAGGTCGAGCCAGGAGGTCGGCCGCGGCTTGCCCGACTTGGTGTTGTAGACGATGCCGGTCGGGATGATCTTGGTGCCGAAATAGGTCTTGTCGGAATCGTAGAAGCTCGACGGCAGTCCGGCGACCGGCGCGTCGGTATAGGCCATCAGCCGGTCGTCGGCCTTCATCTGCTCCATGACCGTCGCGTCGGCGATGAACAGCACGTCGGGCTGCGGCGCGCCGGCGGTGAACTCGGCCTGCAGCTTGTTCACGACCTCGGTGGTGCCGGAGCGGAAGAACTGCACCTTCACATCCGGCTCGACCTTGTTGAAATTGGCGATCAGGTCGTTCATCGCCTTGTCGGGCGTCGACGTGTAGATCATCAGCGTGCCCGAAGCCGCTTCAGCGGCGCCGCTCGAGAGCCCCAGCGCGAGTGCGGCGGCCAGAAGTATCCGGTTCATCGTTTCCTCATTCCCTGCGATTGCGGAACGGTCGTGCTAACAAACCGATATTGCATCTTTATGATCGTCCGCGCAGCAGGTCGATTGGGAATGAAACCCGAATCAGGACCCGGCGCGCGCCGCGGCGATGGTGGCGCGGACGAGATCGGGATCGGTGACCGTGTTGCTGTACTCGCGATCAAGCGCCGTCCCGCCCATGCCGACCTCGGCATTGCGATAGGCCATGCCGCTGGGCACGGTCTTCGGCGCGGCAAAATGAAACTCCGTCCCGCCCGTCTCTCGCACCACCTCAGCGATATTGTCGGGCGCCAGCGCGCCGCAGGCCATGACGATGATCCGGTCCCCGGCCTGTCGGTTGAGCCGCTTCAGCAGCGGGATCGCATCGACCGCGCGGGGCTGCTGGCCGCTGGTCAGCACGCGATGCACGCCGCAGCGGATCAGCGCCTCCAGCGCCGCCTCGGGATCGCGGGTCATGTCGAAGGCGCGGTGGCAGGTGACGCGGAGCGGGGCCGCCGCCTCGATCAGCGCCTTCATCCGGTCCTCGTCGATGCGGCCGTCCTCGGTCAGGCAGCCGATGACGATGCCGGCGGTGTCGAGCTTCCGGAGCTGCGCCGCGTCGTCGAGCATGGTCGCGAACTCGGCCTCGGAATAGAGGAAGTCGCCGCCGCGCGGGCGCAGGATCACATGGATGGGGATCCAGCAGAGCTTCAGCGCCGCGCGGATCGTGCCGAAGCTCGGCGTGATGCCGCCCTCCAGCAGGCTGGCGCAGAGCTCGATGCGATCGCCGCCGCCCTCTTGCGCGGCGACCGCACCGTCGATGCCCTCGACGCAAATTTCAAAGAGCATAGCCTATGCCCTCACCCTAACCCTCTCCCCGTTGGGGAGAGGGGGACGCTGCCGTGCCTGCGGAAAAAGTTCGCTCCACTCTGCTCCCTCTCCCCACCGTCCGCGTAGGCGGACATTCGTCCGCGGGGGAGAGGGAGCAGAGTGAGGGTAGACTCATTCGACGTCGAACTTCACGCCCTGGGCGAGCGGGAGCTGCTTGCCGTAGTTGATGGTGTTGGTGGCGCGACGCATGTAGGCCTTCCAGGAATCCGAGCCGGCCTCGCGGCCGCCGCCGGTCTCCTTCTCGCCGCCGAACGCACCGCCGATCTCGGCGCCGGACGGGCCGATGTTCACGTTGGCGATGCCGCAATCCGAGCCCGCCGCCGAGAGGAAGCGCTCGGCCTCGCCGAGATCGCGGGTGAAGATCGAGGAGGAGAGGCCCTGCGCCACGGCGTTGTGCAGGCGCAACGCCTCGTCGAAGTCCTCGTACTTCATGACATAGAGGATCGGCGC
>DASZYM010000148.1:0-19708 GCA_035545355.1 Dongiaceae bacterium | reverse complement strand
TGATAGGCCTCGCAGTAATTCTCGACCGCGAGCTTCCAGTTGCAGCGGACGTCGAACGCGGTCGATGAATCCGCGCCGGAATGGCGGATCAGGCCGCCGTCGAACATCGACCAGCGATCGGCCAGCGGCGCGATGTAGGCCGAGAAATCCGGCGCCTTGCCGTCGAGATTGACGAAGACCAGGTCGAACCAGACCGCGCTCCGGATCGGCTTCAGCCCATGCGCCGACTTGTCGAAGCCCTCGCATCGATTGACGCCCGGGCCGCCGATGAACGGCGTCGCCTTCAGCCGGCCTTCGAGGTCATAGGCCCAGGAGTGATAGGGACAGCGCAGCACGCCGGTGACGTGACAGGGCGCATCCACCAGCTCGACGCCGCGATGGCTGCAGACATTGTGGAAGACGCGGATCTCGCCTTCCGCATTGCGCAGCAGGATCAGCGGCAGGCCCAGCAGCGCCCGCGGCACCACGTCGCCGGGATTGGGCACATCCTTGCCGAAGCCGATGCAGGCCCAGCCCGCCTCGAACAGCCGGGCCCGCTCATAGCGCAGGAAATCCGGATCGACATAGGCCTCGTTGGGCAGCGCCTTGGCGCGTGCGGTCTCGGCGAGGACGGCGCGCATGCGGGCTTCGCGGTCGATGGTCGATGTCGTCTGCTGCGTCATGATTCCAGTCTGCAATGGTCGCGGCTCGCGGTCAAACCGCGCCGCCGAGATAGCGCCGGCGCGAAACGTAGTCTTCCAGGCCGATGAAATGCGTCACCGTCTCGCCGTCGTCGGAGAGCGGACAGATCACCCATTCGAAGGCCTCGACGCCGTGGCGAAGCTGCGTCGCTTCGGTCCGGCCGAGGATCGGAAGCCGGGTCTGCACCACCTGGCGGTAGAGGCCGAGCGTGCGCTCGATATCCGTCCGGTCCTGGTAGAGATCGGTCAGCCATTTGCCGCGGATCTCGAAACCCATCGCGGCGACCAGTTCCGTACCGGCGATGCGGTAGTACAGCCGCTCCGGCTCGCGATGCCACTCGTTCATGAAGACGTTCTTCAGCAGCGGCCAGATCTCGGTTGCGTCGATCTCCTGCCGGCGCGGCATCGGCCGCGTGTCGCGCAGCTTGTTCCAATAGGCGTGGAGCGCCTGGACCTTGGCCGAACGGCAATCCTCGATACGGATGAACTGATAGCGGCCGGCGCGGTTGTCCGCCGGTTCGTCGACGCGATCCGATGCCACCTCGGCGATGTCCCCACGCATGCGCCGCCGGTCGCGACGCCGTCCACCCATTCAGCCGTAGGATAATACACCTCCAACGGCGGCGTCACGCTATCACACGATTCGATCGTCCAATTTCGGAACATCCGCGAGCCGGTCCTCGAACTGATGGACCCAATGGATGGTGCGGGGAAACTCCCATTGCGGCGGGCTCGCCGGCATCGCCGGGCGGCAGAGCCAATCCAACAGGCGCTTCGCATCCTCGCCCTTGGCGTCGCGGCGCGCCGCCGTGTAGGCCTCGGCAACGGCGGCGACGCGGCCGTCAGGAACATGGCGTGCGATCACGGCGCGAATGCGCTCCATCGTGCGTTCGGAGAAATGCGCCGCCTTGAGCTCGGCCGCGATCTTCGTCTCCTCGTCGCGCGCGATGTGAGCGCGGCGACGCAGATCGCGCAAAGTGTAGCGGATGCTGATCATCGGCTCGGAAAGCGGCATGAAGTCCATCTCGGCGATCGCATGCGTGACGCAGACCTCGTCGTCATCGGCGATCGAGGCGCGGCGGTAAAGCCGATAGATGTTGCCGATGCCGCGCATGCCGTAGGGCGCGAGCTCCGAGGCGCGCAACGCGCCGGTCGAGGCGGCGCCCGAAACTTCGAAACCCTTGGAGATCGCGAACAGGATCTCCTTGTGCCAAACCGAGGGCGTGTTGCCGAAGAATCCGTCGATGATCGCGATGCGCCGATAGCCGCGCTCCATCGCCCGATAGACCGAGCCCAAAGCCGCGGGCGGGAAGAAATCGATCGCCGGATAGTCGGCCTTCCTGACGCGGGTCGGGCCGACGAAAACGCAACTCTCATTCATGCTCTGCCCCGCGGCGGCGCTCCCTGGCCGATCCCTCGGCCGAGCCGAGTCCATCCAACGACCCCGATTCCTTAGCGCGTCCTTCGCAATTTGCCATGGTTTTGGCTGCCGGGCGGCAAATTCGGACTATGAACTTTTCGCTTGTGCTGCTGCCCAACCGGACATGCTCCGAAAATAAACCCAGCGTTGTTGTGTGAAGTTGTTCTTGTAATACGCTGATTTTATTTCTGTTTTCTACGCCACTTTAGGCTCAAAATCCCAGTGCGCATCGGCGGCACGGGAACTGCAACCCCACGGCGAATAAGCAATATCCCATATTGAGATTTTGCTTTGCCGCGTATAGGGTTAATGGGCGTTAAGGTTAACCCAGCGTTAACACAGAGGGATGACGGTAATGATTTCTTCACTACAACAATTGCTGCAGCAGCGGCAGCAGGCCGGCGTCGCGATCCATCGCGCGCTGCGGGGGCTTGGTTCGGTCACCACTCGGGAAGATGACGAGCGCATCGCCGTCTCGACTTTCGCGCGTGACGACGATGAGCGCGCCCAGGTTTCGACCTTCGCGCGCGATGACGACGAGCGGATCGCGCTCGCCACGTTCGCCCGCGACGATGACGAGCGGATCGCCGTCTCGACCTTCGCCCGCGACGACGACGAGCGGATCGCCGTCTCGACCTTCGCCCGCGATGACGACGAGCGGATCGCCGTCTCCACCTTCGCCCGCGATGACGACCAGCGGATCGCCGTTTCGACCTTCGCCCGCGACGACGACGAGCGGATCGCCGTTTCGGTCTTCGCGCGTGACGATGACGAGCGGGCACAGGTCTCGGTCTTCGCGCGTGACGACGACGAGCGGGCGCAGATCTCGGTCTTCGCGCGTGACGACGACGAGCGGGCGCAGGTCGCTCACTAAGCAGCGCGCGCTGCAGCGCATTTGACCACAGTTGACCTCGGCGGAACGGTACGAGCCCGTTCCGCCGAAGATACTCTGGCTCGGCTCAAGCCGCGGATTCCGGAATTCGGTATCACGCGGGTCGCCAGTGTCACCGGCCTCGATGTCCTCGGCGTGCCGGTCTGGATGGCTGTTCGGCCGCTTTCCCGATCCCTCACGGTTTCGCAAGGCAAGGGAATCTCGGATTCCCTTGCTATCATCTCCGCCGTCATGGAGAGCATCGAGCAGTATCACGCCGAGCATTGGGACGAGACCGGGCCGGTCGTCTCGCTCGGCGAGGCGTTCAAGGACGAACGCTTCGCCTCCCCTGCTTCGCTTTCGCTGCGCTCGGACGCCAAGATCGCCGACGATACCGAGGTGACGTGGGTCGAAGGCGTGGACCTGGTCTCGAAGCGTGCCGCCTATATGCCGAAGGAGTTGCTCGACCTCGACTTCCGCATGCGCCGCGGGGTAAAGCCGATCTTCCTCTCCTCGTCCAACGGGCTTGCTTCGGGCAATACCCGCGCCGAGGCGATCGTGCACGGCCTCTGCGAGGTGATCGAGCGCGATCAGAGCTGCCTCTGGCAGATCGAGCAGAGCCTGAAGCCAGATCCCGAAGCGCGGATGATCAAGCTCGAGACGATCGAGGATCCGATCTGCCGGGTGCAGATCGAGGCGTGCCGGCGCGCCAATCTCGACGTCTGGGTCTGGACCAATGTCTACGACATCGACGTGCCGGTCTTCGCCTGCATGATCGCCGACCGCGGCAACGCGACCTTCTACCCGCAGCGCGCCTCCGGATATGGCTGCCATCCGGTCGCCAGCGTCGCCATGTCCCGCGCCATCACCGAGGCGATCCAGAGCCGGCTCACGCATATCTCCGGCGTGCGCGACGACGTGACCTGGGAGCGCTACCGCAACGACATCGCCGTGCTCGACCGCAGCAACCTGGTCGCCTTCGAGCAGATGGCGAAGATGACGCCGGCCTTGTCCTACAAGGACGCGGTGAAGCCGCCGCCGGCTTTCAAGGACATGGACGCGATCATCGACCACCTGCTGGCGAAGCTCGCCGAGGTCTCGCTGCGACAGGCGATCGTGGTCGACCTGCCGTCACGGCTGGACGATTTCGCCTTCGTCTATGTCTGTGTGCCGGGCCTGGAATTCGCGGCCAACAAGCCGAACTACACGCCGGGCGCGCGCATGCTCGCCTTCCTGGAATCGATCGGAAGGCCGGCGCGCGGCGAAAGGACGGGAAAGCGGGTGAACTGAGCCGGCTACTGCGCGGCGCTGCCGAGATAGCGCCGGTGCGAGACGTAGTCCTCGAGGCCGAGGAAATGGGTGACGCTGGTGCCGTTCTCCGAGAGCGGGCAGAGCACCCATTCGAAGAAATCGACGCCGAGGCGCTGCGAGCTGTGCTCGGTGCGGCCGAAGATCGGCACCCGGCTGGCGACGACGCGGATATAGAGCGCCATGCTCTGCTCGAGGTGGTCGGGATCGCGCAGCACCTCGGTCAGGGACCGGCCGCGGAATTCCTGGCCGGCGGTGGCCACGATCTCGGTTCCGGCGATCCGGTAGAAGACGTCCTTCGGGTCGTCGTGCCACTCGCTCATATGCACATAGGGCAGCAGCGACCAGATCTCGATGGGATCGATGTCGGCGCGGCGCGGCATCAGCCGATCGCCACGCGCGCGCTCCCAATACTCATAGAGCTCGCGGACTCGCGCAGACGTGCACTCGCTCGGCGAAATGATGATGTCCTTCCCGCGAAGGCGCTCCGCCGACAATCCGGATTCCCGTCTGGAAATCGAAGTGCTCCTGAAGTCGAGTTCAAGCCCCACGGGTGTCCCCCTGCGACCACCATCGTGATATGACACCGGAAGAGACTCGGGCTGCAAGGGTGGAATTGTCCCTATCGCGCCATTTAGCGGCGCGTGAAGCGTAGTTAACACCCTAAGGTGAGCTTGCCGTTCAAAGGCTTCGATTTTTTCCCCAGCCTTCCCGCGACATAGCCGGGTATTTTTACGAAGTTAGGGAAAAATACCTATTGCGCGGGGGGTCAGATGGCGCCGCCGAGATAACGGCGCTGGGAGATGTAGTCCTCCAGCCCGATGAAATGGGTGACGTCCTCGCCATTCTCGGCCAAGGGGCAGAGCACCCATTCGAAGTGATCGACGCCGACGCGAAGGTTGGTGGCTATGGTGCTGCCGAAGACCGGCGCCCTTGCCGCCGCGACCTTGCGGTAGAGCGAGAGCGTCTCGTCGAGATCGGCGGGATCGGTATGGAATTCGGCGAGCCAGCGGCCGCTGATCTCCCGACCGATCGACGCCACCAGCTCCGTGCCGGCGAGCCGATACCGGATGCGATCCGGCTCGGTGAACCAGTCGCTCATGTGGATGTTCGGCAGGAGCGGCCAGATATCGGTCGGGTCGATGTCGCGGCGGCTCGGCATCCGACGGCCCTGGCGCCGGCTATCCCAGTAGTCGTAGAGACGCTTCGCCCGTTCCGAGGTGCACTGCTCCTTGGTCAGCAGGACGTCGCGCCAGAAGCGGGACTTCGAGTCCTCGCCACGATCCAGACCGCTTTCCGAGCGCGTGCTCAAACCTCGAAGCTCCGGTGACCAAGGGGGCAGGCGCCGTTCCGGCGCGCTTTCCGCATTATTTGCGCCGCGAACGGCGCTCAAGTCTCTCCTCGGTGCGCGGAATCCGGCCCGCCACACGGGCGCGGGTGCTACGGATCGCGCCGAGGCCCTCCAGGCCACAACAGGAGTGTCCGGTCATATGCCATTGAACGCCAAAGCCCGCAAGGGGACCCACGGCGCGGCGGATTGAACCAGAGACAAAACCAAGAGCGGAACCACCAGGCGCAGGTCGCCTGTTAGGCACCGCCAAACAGCGAGGCTGTGGCGGCGCTAATGCGCCGCGGTCGCCGCATTCCGCTGCTCCACCACCTTGTCGGCGAGGCGCCCGGTCAGCTCCTGCAGATGATCGAACCGATAGGCAAAATTCCCCACGCCGAGGGTCAGCGAGCGGAGCTCGATGATCATGTCGTGGAGCTCGGTCTGGGGCAGCAACGCCTCGACCTTGTCCCAGCCTTGCCAGTCATCCTTGGCGCCGAAGTTCAGGATCTGCCCGCGCCGCCCGGTGATGAGATTGTGCACCTTGGCGGTGAACTCGTTGGGCGCCGAGATCTCGACCGCGTAGATCGGCTCCAGCAGCACCGGCGTGCATTTCGGCATGCCTTCCTGCATCGCCATCCGCGCGGCGGTCTTGAACGCCATGTCGGAGCTGTCGACCGCGTGATACTGGCCGTCGAACAGCGAGGCGGCGACATCGACCACGGGGAAACCGAGCGGCCCGCGCTGGAGATAGTCGCGGATCCCCTCCTCCACCGAGCCGATGAAGGTGCGCGGCACGGCGCCGCCGACGACACGGTCGTGAAATTCAAAGCCCGCCCCACGCGTCTGGGGCCAGATCTCGACCTGGACATCGGCGAATTGGCCATGGCCGCCGGACTGGCGCTTGAAGCGCGCATGCTGCTTGGTCTGGCCGCGGATCGTCTCGCGATAGCTGATCGAAGGGCGTCGGTGCTTCACCGGCAGATTGAAGCGGCTCTTGAGCCGATCGAAGGCGATGTTGAGATGCACCTCGCCCTGGCCGTAGAGCAGCAATTCATGGGTATCCGGATCATGGTCGAAGGTGAGCGACGGATCGTCCTCGCTGAGCTTGGCCAATGCAGCGGTCAGCTTCACCTCGTCGTTGCGGTTCTCGACGTCGATCGCCAGCGAGAACAAGGGGCGCATCGGATCCGGCCACTTGAAGCCCGCCGGCGCCTTGCCGCTGGTGGTCAGGATATCGCCGGTCTTGGCGTGTTCCAGCCGGCCGAAGGCGGCGAGCTCGCCGGCATTGGCGGCGGGAACCTTGTCGCCGGCATGGCCTTTCGGCTTCAGGATACCGGAAACGCGCTGGCCGTTCAGGGTGGCGCCGTCGGCGATCTTGCCGCCGAAGACGCGCACCAGCGAGAGCTTGCCGGCATGCTGCTGGTTGCTGGTCTTGAAGACGATCGCGGTCGGCTCGCCGCCTTCGATGCCAAGGCGCTTGGCCGTCGCTTCCGGACCGGGCACGTCATGGCGCAACGCCTTGAGCAGGCGGTGCACGCCGGAATCCTTTTCGGCCGCGCCGAGCATCACCGGGACGATCAGGTCTTCGGCAAGATCCTTGCTGAGCTGCTGGTAGATCTCGTCCTTCGCCGGCACGACATCGCTCAGGAGCTCTTCCATCAGGTGATCGTCGAAATCGGCGAGCCGTTCGAGCAGGCCGGTGCGCGCCTCCTGCTCCCGCGGCAGCACCTCCTCCGGCATCTTGATCAGGTCGGATTCCTGGCCCGGATGGTATTTGTAGGCGCGCTCGCTGATGAGATCGACATAGCCCGTGACGTCGTCGCTATCCTTGCCGGCGGCGCGGATCGGCACCTGGCGCAGCACCAGCGGCCGGGCGGAGACGCCCTGCAAGGCCGCCATGATGTCGCGCACCGGGTGCGAGGCCTGATCCATCTTGTTGATGAACAGGATGTGCGGGACCTTGTTGTCATCGAGGAACTTGAAGAGCGGAGCGAGGGTCAGCGCCTTATCGACCAGGGGCTCCGCCACCACGATCGCGACGTCGCAGACCAGCAGCGCGTTGCGCGCGTCCTGCGCCAGCTCGACCGAACCGGGACAATCGATGAAGCTCCAGGTCTCGTTGAGATATTGGGTGACCGCGGGGGCGCACTCGACCGACATCTTGCGCGCCTTGGCCTCGGGCGAGCTGTCGCCCACCGTCGTGCCGTCCTTCGCGTTGCCCTTGCGCGTGATCGCGCCGGTCGCGAACAACAAGCTCTCGAGAAGTGCCGTCTTTCCGCTGAGATAAGGACCGACAATCGCGGCGCAGCGAGGCGCCGCAGGTGCTCTGCCCGGCATGCCATCCTCCCATCGCCGGCCGCCAACGTGACGCCGGCGTCCGCGGCCCGTTCATTCGGGCTTCGCGCGAGGACTATGTTTCTCCCGGATGACGGTCGGTGCAAGCCATTAATTCGGCTGCGGCGTTGGAACCTTTCGGCGGTGCGGCAATAGGCGCGCCGAACGGCGAGGTTGGAGACTAGCGCACTTCCTCTACGTCTTTGTACCATTTGACGCGGTCGCCGACCTTGGCGCGCATGCGCCAGGCCAGCGGCTTCGGCGCGGCCTCGACGGCGCGCCGGATGGCGTCGATCTGCGCCGCGACGCGCCCGCGCTCCGCGGCGCCGATCCGATCGTGCGCCTCCGTGATATGCCGGACCTTGTCGAGGTTGATGCCCGCCGTCCGCCAGAGTCCCCAATCGCGGCTCGTGAGGTCGGCGACGCGTGCGAGATTGATGGCGTCGGCATCGCTCTGGCCGAGCGGATGCTCGAGCAGCAGGACCGCGGCGTCCAGCAGATCCTTCTCGTTGATCTTGACGATCTGCAGCTTGCTGAGCAGCAGCTCGGCCAGCGGCAAGGTGCGCGGGTGCAGGTCGAGCCGGCCGTCGAGCTCGATCACATGGCAGAAATCGAGGCGGTCGAAGAAGACGTCCACATGCAGCCGGCTCGAGGCCTGCTCGAAGATCGCGCGGGCGCCTTCGCTCAGGATGAAGACCTCTTTGTCCTCGGCATAGCCGAGCTCGGCGAAGAGGCGCCGGATCGCCGTCGCGTCGCGCTTGTACCCCGCCATATCGACATCGCCGATGGTGCGCTCGCGCCGGGCGATGGCGCCGTGTTGGGGACAGCGGAGCTGTACCGCGACGGATCCGGTCAGGCGGAGCAATACGCCGGCGCTCGCGGCAGCGTCGATGATGCGTTGGGCTTCGGCCGCCAGCAGCTCGGTGTTGTCAGTCACGATCATGCGTCGTCAAACGGGTCTGATCGCGAGTTTATCGCCGGTGGGCGGCAGCGTCGATGGGTCGGGTCGGCGACGGCCTCGGCCGCCGCCGGCCCATCCGTGTAATCCTATTCAGGCGGGATCTCCTTGAAGGCATAGCTGACGTCGATCCCCTGCGACTTCTGATAGGACTTGGCGACCCAGTACCAGATGATCGCCACCACCAGCACGCCGATCACCACCTCGCGCGCCAGCGGCGTGTTGAGCCCGAACGCGTCGGAGAAGGCGAACATCAGCACCATGACGGCGCCGACAATCGCCCCGATCACGCCCACCACCGTGACCATCGGCAGGCCGCCGATGCGGTATTGCGCGCCGGGCGAGGCTTCGTACACCGCCTTTGCCCGGTAGGGCAGCAGCGCGCCGGCGAGCGCCGTGATCACGAAGACGTAGCCGCAGGCGAAGGTGACGCCCAGCGTGAGCGCCGTCCACTGGCCCCAGAGGTTGTAGACCAGGATCACCGGGATCGAGGCCAGGAAGTAGACCACATGGGCCGCGACCGGCGTGTGCCATTTCGGCGAGACCCGGCTCACCCATTCCGGCAGCAACCGGTCGAGCGACATGGCGACCATCACCCGCGTCATGCCGATGTAACAGTTGTTGACGATCTGGAACGAGTTGAGGATGTAGCCGAGGCCGATCAGGAACACGATGATCGGGCTGCCGCTGATCGCCATGGCGATCAGGTTGGGCCAGAGATAGACGCCGTTGAACTTCCCGGCGTCGAGGGCCGACCAGTAGCCGGCGCCGGCGACGTACAGGAAGTCGGTGCCGATCGCCTTCTCGAGGGCATAGGCGAGGATCGCCAGCAGCAGGCCGGTCACGATCAGCGAGCCGAGGATGATGGTCGCCTGGCTCTTGAACGAACGGGCGTTCTTGATCTCGCCGTTCTGCTGCGCGCTGTAGGACGCCCATTGCAGCGAGGTCCAGGCGATCGGCGCGACCAGGATCGTCGCCGTCCAGCTAAAGGGCGGCGCGAGATCGATGCCCGCCTTCTTCGCGGCGTCGATGCCGGTCTGGTAGAAGCCGTCCGCACCGCCCGAGGCGACCACGAAGGCGTTGATCTTCGCCGCGAAGCTCTGCGGATCGGTCGAGAGCAGCACGTAGAGCATCAGCACGAAAGCCAGCAAGGTCGCGTACCACATCAGGTACTGGAACTTGACGTAGTTCTTGAAGCCGCTGACCAGCAGCAGCAGCGAGAGCCCGGCATTGACGATGCTGGTGATGATGATGCCGTCGGCGCTGGTGAACCAGAGGCCGAGCGCGGTCATGCCGGCGCTGCCCGTGGTGGCGCCGAGACCGAGGAACAACGGCGCGAAGCCGAGATAGGCCAGGAGCCAGCCCGAGAGCGCCACCCATTGCAGGATCCAGATGACGAAACCGGACATCACGACGGCGAAACCGACGCCGCCGCCGAAGACGCGGCTCTGGAACACGTAGTCGCCGCCCGAACGCGGCAAGGCCGTCGAGAGCCACACATAGGCCAGCGCGATCGGGATCTCCAGCAGGGTCGCCAGGATGATGCCCCAGACCAAGCTGCCGCCGGGCAGCGCGCCCGGCGCCCAGAGATAGGTCCAGGGGAAGATCAGCCCCATGGTCAGGATGTTGTAGGCAAAGGCCGAGTATGGCGACATCACGCGG
This sequence comes from Dongiaceae bacterium, assembly GCA_035545355.1. Classification (GTDB taxonomy): domain Bacteria; phylum Pseudomonadota; class Alphaproteobacteria; order Dongiales; family Dongiaceae; genus Dongia. The sequence continues at coordinate 9,145 of DASZYM010000148.1, read as the reverse complement.
ACAAGGCCGGAGGCCTTGCGTGTGAAGACTTCAGGCCGTGCAGTTGCGCTTGTCATGGCGAACTCTCCTTCGAATCGTTTCCCCTAACGCGATTCCCGGCTGAGATCAGCCGGCCGTCATCTGATGGTGCTTGACCTCGTCCTTGCCGAGGGTGATCAGGCAGCCTCTGAGCACGCCTTCGCCGTACTCGCTGCCCGGGTTGACCGATGTCGTGCGGCCGAGCTTCACCACGCCGCCGGATTCATGGATATGGCCGTGCAGGCTGAGCAGCGGCTGATATTTCTCGATCGCCTGGCGCACCGCGGCGCTGCCCGCGCCGTAGAGCACGACCTGGCCGCCCTTGACGATCTGGCTGGGCGGATCGGTCTCCCAATCCAGCATCGGGCAGGTATCGAGCGCCGAATCCGCGGGCGGCACATGGATGTTGAAGATCGAGCGCTCATGGCCGCCGCCGCCGCCCAAAAGCTTCTCCAGGGCGGGCGCGATCGCCTCGTCCTTCATCTCGCGCGGCGTGTGCCAGGGCGTCGGGTTGCTGAAGCCGAAGCTCAGCATCCTGTGATGCTCGTCGATCTCGACCGCGCGGTCCTCGCAATAGATCATGGACTCGCCCGGCGCCTCGTCGAACACGGTCAGCACGTCCGGATAGTCGTCGTTGCCGCCCATCACGTAGCATTTGACGCCGGTGCCCTTGAGCCGCGTCTCGGCGAGCTCGATCCAAGCGCGAAGCCGCTGACGCGCGAGATCGTGGAACAGCCGATCGACCGAGGATTGATCGGCCTTGAGCGCCTGATATTCCTCGGCGTCCATCACCTTGTAGTAGAAGCCCAGCGTGTCGAGCCGGCCGGTCAGGCTCTTCAGCGCTTCCTCGCCCTGGAAGCGCTCGGTCTTGCCCTGGAGATGCGCACGATAGGCGTCGGCGCCCTCGCGGATGATGGGGATCGCCATCTTGCCGATGATGTCGCCGCCCATGACCAGGACGTCGACGCCGTAATGCTTCGCCGAGTTGATGAACTTGCGGAAGGTGCGCTCGGAGCCGTGGAAATCCGACGCGAAGAACAGCTTGGTCTTGCTGTCGGCGTCGCGCTTGGTTTTCCAGCCGAACAGCGACATGGCCTCACCGACGCCGCGAAGCAGGCGCCGAGATCGAGCCGCGCTCGAGATCCTGGCCAATCGTCATTCACGCCATCCCGGAGCGAATTATAAGGCCTCGCCCTCTCAAGTGACTATCTTGTGACGCGACTCGTCAGGAAGTCAACAGAAAGCCACAGAAATCGGTCAGATGCGCCGCTAAAGCCACAAGATTCAAACGGGCGCTGATCCTTCGTTCAGCCTCTTTGCACCGCGGCGATATGCGTGCCGAAATCGCCGCGCCCCATCAGCGTTTTGCAGCGCGTGAAGCGATTGACCGCATAGGCCCAGAAATCGTCGGCGGGATTCTTGTTCACGTGCTGGATGATGCCCCAGAGGGTCCAGAGCAGATCGCACATCGCCTTGTAGAGCACCATGCGGCCGCGATCGCCGGCACTCGGCGCGCCGCCGAAATAAGCCAGCAGCAGGGCTTCATCCTGCTCCGGCCCGAAGGCCGCCTCGACCGAGACGTCGCCCAGGTCCCACATCGGATCGTTGTTGCCGGCATATTCCCAGTCGATCACATAGACCTGCTTGCCGGTGTCGAGGAAGTTCTCCGCCAGCGGATCGCAATGGCAGGGCACGATCGGCAGCGGCCGGGCGTTCAGCGCCTTGCGCACCGCTTCCGCCTCGCGCTTCACGTCGTGATAGCCGTCGGGCAGCGGCGCGTCTTTCTTGCCCAGGAAGTCCAGGTATTCGTCGATCATCTGGAAGAGCTCGAAGCGGTTCTTGAACGGCCGCCCGCAATCATGCACGCGGCGCAGGCTCTGGGCCGCCCGCTTCACCGAGCCCAGGTCCTTGAACCGCTCGACGTTCATCGTGGCGCCGCCTTCGATGAAGCGCGTGAGCTGCACGCCGTCGCGCCCGTCGAAATAAAGCAGCGGTGCATTCACGCCGATCTCGGAGGCGATGCGCGCCGCAACGGATTCGTTCTCGCGGCTGATATACTCGCTGGTCCCCTCGCCCGGGACGCGCAGGACAAAAGTGCCCAGCGGCGCCGTGACTTTGTAGTTCCGGTTGGTGAGGCCGCCGAGCCGCTCCGCGCTCACATGGGCGAAGTCGACCTGCTCGAAATCCGGCACCCTCTTCAGATAGACCTCGACGTCGTCGATCATGCCTTCAACCGTGCATTCGATGGATCGTAGAGCGCGCCGTCATGGCGCCGCGCGGGGCTGGCCTCGCCGAAGGATTCGATCTCGAACGCCGCCTCGCCCGCCAGCGCCGCCGGGAGATAAGCGTAAGCGATCGATTTCCCGACCGTATAGCCGTAATTGCCGCTGGTGGTGACGCCGACGACCTTGCCGTCGTGGATCACCGCCTCGCCGCCATAGACCGGCAGCGGTTTCTCCAGCGTGAAGGTGCAGAGCTTGCGCTCGACACCTTTGGCCTTCTGCACGGCGAGCGCCTCGCGGCCGATGAAGTCGTTCTTCTTGAGGTTCACGCGGAAGCCGAGCCCAGCCTCGTAGGGCGTGTAATCCGGTGTGATGTCGCTCGACCAGTAGAGATAGTTCTTCTCCATCCGGCAGGAATCGATCGCCCGATAGCCAGCATCCTTGATCCCGTATTTCTCGCCCGCCTCGCGCAGCACCTCATAGAGATGGGCGCCATATTCTGTGGGAACGTGCAACTCCCAGCCCAGTTCCCCGACATAGCCGATGCGGATCGCAAGCACGGGCGCCGCGCCGACCGTGACGGCGCGATTGGTCGAGAAGGGAAACGCCGCGTTGGAAACGTCCTCCTCCGTCACCGCCTGCAGCACCTCGCGGGATTTCGGCCCACAGATATTGATGACGGCGCGCGCCGAAGTGACATCCACCACCTGGGCCTCGGCATCGCGGCGGAGATGGCTCTCGATCCAATGCCGGTCATGGGTGCCGAAGGCGCTGCCGGTGACGAAATAGAAGCGCTCCTCGCCGGTCCGGGAAATGGTAAGATCGCATTCGATCCCGCCTTTCTCGTTGCAGAGCTGGGTATAGATCGTGCTGCCGACCGGTTTGTTCATGTCGGAGACGGCGAGGCGCTGCAGCGCATGGAGCGCGTGCGGGCCGATGATCTCGAACTTGGCGAAGGAGGTCTGGTCGATCAGCGCGACGCCCTCGCGGATCGCGCGATGCTCCTCACCGACATGGCGGAACCAGTTGGTCTTGGCGCGATCGAAGGCCGGCTTGTCTTCCGCCGCCTCGCCCTTCGGCGCGAACCAGTTCGGCCGCTCCCAGCCGGCGCGCGAGCCGAAGACGGCACCCCGGGCCTTCAGGGTCTCGTAAAGCGGCGAGCGGCGGATGCCGCGCAAGGTCTCGTGCTCGTCGCCCGGCCGGTGCAGCTTGTAATGATGGCCGTAGAGCTCGACGGCGCGGGGATACATGAAGTGCCGCGTCGTGTGATGGAAGCTGAAGCGGCGCACGTCCAGCGGCCAGAGGTTGAGGCTGGGCTGCCCCTCGACGATCCATTCCGCCATCATGCGGCCGGCGCCGCCGCCGGCAGCGATGCCGTAGAGAAAGCCGGTCGAGCAGTAGAAATTCTCCAGCTCCGGCGCCTTGCCCATGACGAAATCGGCATCGGCCGAATACGGGATCGGACCGTTGATCAGCTCGCGGACGCCGACGGTGTTGATGATCGGCGTCCGCTTGGCGGCGAGCTGGGCGATCCGCTCGAAGCGGTCGAAATTCGATTGCAGCAGCTCTTGGGCAAAGGTTTTCGGAATGCCGCCGGTCGCGAAGGGCTTGGTGTCCGGCTCATAGCCGCCGACCACGAGGCCGCGCACCTCCGGCTTGTAGTAAACGAGGTGATCGGGGTCGCGCATGGTCGGCATGCGCTTGGGCATGTCGGGGATCGGATCGGTGATCAGGTATTGATGCTCGACGGCAAAGGCCGGGACGCGCACGCCGGCGAGCCGGCCGATCTCATGACCCCACATGCCGGCGCAGTTCACCACCAGCGCGCAGGTCCAGGTGCTCTTGTCGGTTTCGACCGCCTTGACCGCGCGGTTCTCGATCTTGAAGCCGGTGACACGCTCGCCGACGACGAAAGTGGCGCCCTGGTCCTTGGCGCCCTTGGCCAGGGCCTGGCAGACACCGGAGGGATCGATATAGCCGTCGGAGGGGATGTAGACGGCGGACCGCACGTCCTCCAGGCTCATGATCGGGAAGAGATCGCCCGCCTCCTGCGGCGAGAGCCACTGCATCTCCAGACCGAAGCTCTTGGCCATGGTGAGGGAGCGCTTGTTCTCCATCTCGCGCTCTTCCGAACAGGCGAGGCGCAGGCTGCCGTATTTCTTCCAGTCGATCGCCATGCCGGTCTCGGCTTCCAGGCGATCGTAGAGCTCGACCGAATGGGTCAGCATCCGGGTGATGTTGCGCGAGGTGCGGAGCTGGCCGACCAAGCCGGCCGCGTGCCAGGTTGCGCCATGGGTGATGCCGCTCTTCTCCAGCACCACCACGTCCTTCTTGCCCATCCGGGTCAAATGATAGGCGAGCGAGCAGCCCAGGATGCCCGCCCCGATGATGACGATCTCGGCGTGATTCTTCGCCGTCATTCGTGGAAATCCGCAATGCGTGATTCCCTCCCCCAAAATTGGGGGAGGGTTAGGGAGAGGGTTGATGCAGCCGTGATGATCTGCAGTCGGAACGCGGCAGAAGAGCCGGTGCTGGATCGACCGCTTGCGCCAAGCCGTGCGGCAATGGCGGCTGCATCAACCCTCTCCCTCCGCCCTCCCCCAATCTTAGGGGAAGTAACCAGAGCGCGTTCTCCGTCGGAGCACATCACGCTTTTACTTTTTCCATCTTCGGGTCGTAGAGCGGCTGGAGGCTGACCTTGGCCGGGTAGCGCTTGCAGGCGATCTCCAGCTCATATTTGCCGGAGAGCACGTCGTCCGGCGAGACGCCGTTCTCTTTGTCGCGCACATAGCCGATGCCGATATTGGTCTTGAGCGTGTAGCCGTAGCCGCCGGAGGAGAGCCAGCCGCATTGCCGTCCGTTGCGGAAGATGGTCTCGCGGCCGAGCAGCACGATGGACGGATCATCGACGGTGAAACAGGCCAGCAGCTTCGGGAGCTTCTTCGCCGCCTGGGCCTGCAGCGCCTCCCGGCCGAGGAACGGCGTGTTCTTCTTCAGCTTCACCGCCCAGCCCATCCCGGCTTCCAGCGGCGAATGGTCCGGCGTGATGTCGCTGGACCAGGCGCGATAGAACTTTTCCAGGCGCAGGCTTTCGATCGAGCGATAGCCGCCATTGGCGATGCCGTGCGGCTTGCCCGCAGCCATCAGCGCGTCATAGACGGCACCGAGGTTCTCGACCGGCACATGCAGCTCCCAGCCGAGCTCGCCGACATACGTGACGCGCAGCGCCCTGACCGGCGCGCCCGCCACCATGATTTCCCGATAGGTGCCGAACGGAAATGCCTGGTTGGAGAGATCGCCCTGCGCCGCCGCCTGCAACACCGCGCGCGCCTTGGGGCCCATCAGCGCCAGGGTGCCGTAGGCCGAGGTCACATCGATCAGCCGTGCGTCGAGCCCGTCCGGGATATGGCTCTTGATCCAATGGAAGTCGTGGGTCGCAAAGCCGGTGCCGGTGATGATGTAGTAGGCATCGTCATCCAGGCGCGTGACGGTCAGATCGCATTCGATCCCGCCGCGCTGGTTCAGCATCTGGGTGTAGATCAGGCTGCCGGGCTTCTTCGCGACATCATTGGCGCAGATCCAGGACAAAGCCTGCTCGGCGTCCTTGCCGACCAGCATGAACTTGGCGAAGGAGGTCTGGTCGAACAGCGCCACCTTCTCGCGGCAGGCCTGGTGCTCGCGGCCGACATGGTCGAACCAGTTCTGCCGCTCATAGGAGTACACGTCCTTCGGCTCGACGCCCTTGGGCGCGAACCAGTTCGGCCGCTCCCAGCCGAGCTTGGAGCCGAAGGCCGCGCCCTGCGCCTTCAGCCGCTCATAGAGCGGCGAGACGCGCAGCGGCCGTCCGCTCTCCAGCTCCTCATAGGGCCAGGCCATGGAATAGTGATGCGCGTAGGCTTCCAGCGTGCGCGTGAGCACCCAGCGGCGGTCGCGGTGCAGGTTGCCGAAGCGACGGATATCGACCGGCCAGAGATCCATCGGCGGCTCGCCGCCGGCGATCCATTCGGCGAGCGCCCTGCCCGCCCCGCCGCCGGACGCGATGCCGAACGCGTTGAAGCCGGCGCCGACATAGAAGCTGTTCAGCTCCGGCGCTTCGCCCAGGATGAAATTGCCGTCCGGCGTGAAGCTCTCCGGCCCGTTGATCACCTGCTTGATGCCGGCTTTGGCGAGCGCCGGCACGCGGGCGAGAGCCTGTTCCATCAGCGGCTCGAAATGTTCGAGATCGTTCTCCAGGAGCTGGAAGGCGAAATTCTCCGGCAGATCGCCGGTCTCGCCCTGCGGGAGCCAGGGCTTGGGATTGTGCTCGTAGCCGCCCATCACCAGGCCGCCGACCTCTTCCTTGAAATAGATCAGGCGATCGGGGTCGCGCAGGGTCGGCAGGTTCTTCGGCGCGCCCATCGCTTCCGTGACGATGTATTGGTGCTGCACCGATTGCAGCGGCACCGAGACTCCCGCGAGCGCGCCCACCTGCCGCGCCCATTGGCCGCCGCAATTGACCACGACCTCGCAGCGGACCTCGCCTTTGTCGGTGCGCACGCCGACGGCACGGCCCTTCTCGACCATGATGCCGGTGACGCGCGTTTCTTCGACGATCCGCACACCGCGGGTCCGTGCGCCCTTGGCCAAGGATTGCGCGATATCCGCCGGATTGGCCTGGCCGTCGGTCGGCAGGAAGGCCGCGCCGACCAGGTCGCCGATCTCCATGATCGGCCAGAGCTTCAGCGCCTCCTGCGGCGTCAGCAGCTCCATCTCCAGGCCGAAGGAATGCGCGGTGGTCGCCTGGCGCTTGATTTCCGTCATGCGCTCGGCATTGCAGGCAAGCCGCAGGCCGCCGTTCATCTTCCAGCCGGTAGCGAGGCCGGTCTCCTTCTCCAGCTTGTCGTAGAGCTCGACCGAGTATTTCAGGAGCTGGGTGATGTTGGCGGAGGTGCGGAGCTGGCCCACCAGGCCGGCGGCATGCCAGGTCGAGCCGCTGGTGAGCTTGCCACGCTCGAGGAGCAGGATGTCCGTCCAGCCGAGGCCGGCCAGATGGTAGGCGGTGGAGCAACCGATGATGCCGCCGCCGATGATGACCGCGCGGGCTTTGCTGGGAAGTTCGGGCATGAAAACGCTCAGAGTCTGTCGAAGCCGCGATAGGCGCGCTCGAACCGCGACAGGTAGTCGGCGGTATAGGCGCGGTAGTCGAAGTCCAGGGTGGAGTGGATCTCGGAGATCATGCTCCACATCGCCTCGCGCAGCAGCGAGGCGCATTTCATCGCGTGATAGCGGCGCAGCAGGTCGGCATCGACCGCGCGCTCGAAATAGCTCTCCAGCACGTGCGTCTCCGATTCCAACGACACGTCGCTGTTGGAGCAGAGATTGGCGAGGTCGAAGAGCGGGCTGTTGAAGCCGGCATAATCCCAGTCGATCAGCCAGAGCCGCGTGCCGTCATCCATCATATTCGTGGGTAGCAGATCGTTATGGCCGTAGACGATGTCGACCGGCCCGACCGCGCGCTCGAGCTGGGTCGCGATCTCCATCAGTCGCGGCAGCGCCGCCAGGTGACGGCTCTGCGCATCCTTCAGGCTATGGGCGTAGTCGCGCACCACATGGAACACCCAGAAGATGACCGACGGGCCGCGGATATGCTTGGGCATCTCCCGATGGCAGGTCTTCACCAGCTCCAGCACGCGCATCAGGGTGTCGGGCTGACGCACGTCGGCGGCGCCGAAGGTCTTGCCCTCGATGAAATCGAAGACCAGCGCGCCTTTCTCATAATGGACGACCGCCGGCGAGAGACCGCAGGCGGCAGCGGCGCGGCCGGCGGCGAGCTCGTTGAAGCGCAGCACCTGATGGACCGGGATATCGTCGCCGATGCGGACGAAGTATTTGCGACCTTGGTGCTCGACCAGGAAGTTGGCGTTGGTGATTCCGCCCTTGATCTGGACCGGCATCACCGGCTCCAGCCAGCATTTCAGCCGCCGCACGCGTTCTTCCGCAGCCTGCACTTTCTCTCCGTTCCCCCGTTCTTCACCGGACCATGCCACGGTGCTCGGCCAAGGGCAACATCAGATCATCGCCTTCTGTGGCTTTGCTGTGGATTTGCTGAGCCGGTATCACGCCACTCGGCCGAGCGCGATCACCGGTGGTAGAGGTCGCGGTTGATGGAGAAGACCAGGACCTTGCTGACGGTCTCGCCGTCATCCGAGAGCGGGAGGAAGAGATTGGCTTCGTTGATCCAGCGATCGACCGCCTGGAATGCGTCCTGCTCGTAGAACGGCGCCCGGCTGTCGCAGACCCGCTGATAGTTCGCGACCGCCGCCTCTGCGCTGGCGGCAAAAAACCGTCGGCGACCGCCTTGCCGGTCGGGTCGAAGCCGCGAACCTCGACCTCCATCGTCCCGACCAGGCGATAGACGAAGCGCCGCGGATCCTCGACCACGTCGATGATCGAGATATAAGGCAGGTACTTCACCAGCTCCGTGGGATCGATGTCGTCGCGTCCCGGCATGACCCGGCCGCGCCTCTTGCTCTCCCAATAAGCGAGGACCGTCAGGATGTCCGGATGACACGACGCCTGCCAATCCGCCATGTTCCCCCGCTTCCGACCTGGTGGCGCCTGCTCGGCCCATAATCCACCAAGGGGCGATGTAAATAAAGCCCGTGTGCTGAGAAGAATGTCGTGGCAAGAATCGGCTTTGCCGGGCGAGCCGTCTATCCTCGGCACCGTCCATCCTTATGAACACGGATCCTGCCCATGACCACCGCAACGCCGGACTTCTCCGTTCTGTTCCAGCCGCTGAAGCTGCGCCATCTGACCCTGCGCAACCGCGTCGTCTTCGGCGCGCATACCGCGAATATGAGCATCGACGGGCTGCCGGGCGACCGTCATCTCGGCTACTACCGCGAGCGCGCCATGGGCGGTGC
>DASZYM010000147.1:0-3512 GCA_035545355.1 Dongiaceae bacterium | reverse complement strand
GGTAGCTTCTTCCGCGCAGCTAGGACAATATCCCGGCGGGGAAATCGAGCACCGGTTCTCGGCCAAGGGGTCGCGCGCGCCGTCTGGGCGGGGTTCGTTAAGCCTTTCGTAACGATACTCTAAATAGCCTGATTCATTGCGAAATGGCTTCATCGAGATCGACGGAAAGCAAGTCAGCCGATGGCGATCGATGTCGACAAGGTGCTGGTCTTTCAGAGCGGGCCTATCCGCTTCGGCGTCGCGGTTGATCTGGTTCAAGCGGTGATCCCGGCCTGCGAGATCAGCCCGCTGCCCAGCGCACCCGCAGCGGTAGAGGGTGTGTTCATGATGGACGGCGAGGTTGTGCCGGTGGTCGATCCGCTGCGCGCCTTCTACGCCGATCGCGCGACGCGGCTCGATCTCGGCACGCGCTTTCTCTTGGTGAACACCGGCCGTCGCAAGCTGGCGCTGAGCGCCGAGCGGGTCGATGGCGTGACACAGCACGCGCGCGGCAATGCCGAAGCGACGCGCCAGCTCGTACCCAACGCCACGAAGCTGCGCGAGATCGCGACCGCCCCCGACGGGCTGATCTACATCACCGCGCCCGACGCGCTGCTCTCCGACAGCGACGAAGTCCGGCTCAGCGGCGCGATCGTCGCCTTCGCCCAGGGACAAGCGCCTAGTGGACCAACCCATGGACGGTGACGCCGCCTATGCCGCGATCGCCGACCTCGTGACCGAACGGCTCGGTCTCGCGGCGCAGAAGCGCTGGGCCGAAGGCATCGCTCGCCTGCTCCCGGCGATCGCCGGCCTGACCGGCGCCGCGGATTTCGACGGCGCCCTGCAGCATCTCCGCACCGCGCCGCTCGACGGCGGCGCATGGCGCAGCATCCTGGCGGCGGTCACGATCGGCGAGACCCGCTTCCTGCGCCAGCGCTCCTGGTTCGAGCGGATCGAGCGCACCGCGCTGGCGGCGCTGATCCAGCAGCGACGGCGGCAGAACATGCGCCGGCTCCACATCTGGAGCGCCGGCTGCTCGACCGGCGAGGAGCCCTATACCCTCGCCGTCATTCTGCAGCAGCTTCTGCCGGACTTCCGCGAATGGCGGATCGACATCCTCGGCACCGATGCCCGGATCGACGCGATCGAGCTCGCCGAGCACGGCGTATTCGAGGCCCGGCAATTGCGCGAGCTCGCGCCGTGGCAGGTCGAGCGCGCCTTCGTCCGGGTCGACGGGAACCATCTCTCCGTGGTGCCGGAGCTGCGCCGCAACGTCCGCTTCCACGTCGCCAACCTGATGGATCAGGCGGCGGCCGGACACGGTATCGAGCATTTCGACCTCATCCTCTGCCGCAACGTGCTCATGTATATGGAGCCGGCCGCACAGCGCGGGATCGCCCGCTATCTCGTCTCGGCGCTGAGCGAGGACGGCTGGCTGGCGGTCAGTCCGGCCGAAGCCCTGGCGGACTGGTTCAAGCCGCTGACGCCGGTCAATACCGGCGAGGCGATCCTGTTCACGCGCCGCCCCGCGATCCGGACCCAGCCCCCGGCCCAGGCGCCGTCCGCCGCGCCGGCGGTTCCGCCGGCGATCGCCGCGGCCCGGCCCCAGGGAAAGATCAAGCCGGCCGCACCCGCTGCGCGCGCACCCGCCGATGCCGCCGCGGCGCTGCGCCAGGCGCGCGACCTGGCCGATCGGGGCGCCCTGGAGGAAGCGCGGCTTCGCTGCCAGGAGATCCTCGCGGCCGACCGGCTGAACGTGGACGCGGCGCTGCTGCTGGCGGAGATCTGCAGCGATATCGGCGACGATGCCGCCGCGCACACCGCCGCGCGCACCGCCGTCTATGTCGCGCCGGATTCGGCCCAGGCGCATTTCCTGCTCGCCGGCGCGCTGCTTCGCCTCGGCAAGCCCGATCGCGCGGCCAAGGCGATGACCACCGCGCGCAGCCTGGCCGCGGCGGCCGAGGCGGCCGACAGCGCTGCGGGCGAGATGCCGGAGGCCGCGCGATGACGACGCCGACACCGCATCCGGGCGACGAGCCCAAGAGCCGCTTCGATTGGGAAGCCGCCTATCGCCGCTTCGAGCGCGTCCAGCAGGCACTCGAAGCCGCCGAGCATCCGGACCCGCAGCGGATCGCCGCCGTCCTGCGCGAGCGCGCGCAGAGCTATGCGAAGTCGACCGCGCGCGTGGGCGAGGAAGCCACGATCGAGATCATCGCCTTCGAGGTCGAGGGAGAGCGGTTCGCCATCGAGATCGGCGGCGGCGCCGCGGCGGCGACGCTGAACGGCCTGACCGAGCTGCCCGGCCTGCCGCCCTTCTATCTGGGGCTGATCGGCCATCGCGGGCAGGTCTATCCGGTGATCGACGTGCGGACCCTGATGGGCCGGCCGCGCGGCGAGAGCAGGTCGCTGCGCTACGCCGTTCTGGTGCGGAGCGGCCGCGCGGCTTTGGGATTGGCCGCGAGCGAGATCCTCGGCATCCAGCGGCATCCCGCCGGAGAGATCGCGACGATACGCGACGAAGGCACGCGTCACCACGCGCTGATCGGGATCGGGCCGGATTCGACGGCGATCTTCGACACCGCGCGCCTGCTTCAGGACAATCGACTGCTGGTGGACGACCAGCCCGGCATCGCCGGCCGTAACGAGGGAGATGGATCGTGATCGAGTCATTCTTCAAGAATCGCAGCCTGCGCAGCATCACGCTGGTGGGCGGCCTGATCTGCGCGATAGTTCCGGCCCTGGTGCTCGCCGGCGGCTCGATCTTCGCGATCCAGTCATGGACCTTCCGCGAGGAGATCACCCGGGCGCATGCCCATGCCAAGACCCTGGCGGATCTCTTCCAGCAGCAGCTCAGCTCCCAGCTCCGCGCCGTCGAAACCGTGGGCGATACGACGCGGCTGCTGCCCAGCGTGACCCCCGACAGCGTCATGCCCCTGCTCCAGGAATTCATGACCGACCGGCCGATGATCGATCGGATCTCGCTCACCGACACCAAGGGCATGGTCATCGCCGCCAACCCGCCGCGCAATGCGGACGGGACCAGCTCGATCGGAAACAGCGTCAGCGATCGCAAGTACTTTCAGGAGGTGATGAGCAAGCAGCAGGGCGTCGTGACCCGCGAGGCCCTGATCGGCAAGTCGACCGGCAAGCTCTCGATCGTGATCGCGGCCCCGGTCTACGATTCGACCGGCGCGCTGGTCGGCACGGTGCTCGCGACCATGGGCGCCGAGGACCTCGCCGCGGTCATCAGCAAGTTCAAGTACGGCACCTCCGGGCATGCCGGCGTCACGACCGAGACCGGCATCGTCATCGGCCACGAGAATCAGAACCTGGTCAATCAACTCGCCGATTTCTCCAAACAGCCGATCTGGCAGTATCTCAGCAGTTCCGATGACGGCGAGATCGAGCACTACACCGACGAGATCGGGCACGACCGGATCGGCGGCTTCGCCACCGTGCCGATCGTCGGGTGGAAAGTCTGGGTCAGCCGCACCGCGCGCGAGATCGACGGCCTGATCCTCGAAAGCTACCTC
>DASZYM010000146.1:0-3532 GCA_035545355.1 Dongiaceae bacterium | reverse complement strand
CTGATAGGAGAAGAGGACGTCCTTGGCCGTGAGCTTCTTGCCGTTGTGGAACGTGACGTCGCGCTTCAAGCGCACCGTCCACTTCATCGCGTCCTTGCTGGGCTCCAGCGTGTCGGCGAGCACGTTGACGACCTGGGCGTCGGCGCTGTGGTTGGTCAGCGGGTCGTAGAGCTGCTTGCAGCGGAGATAATCGACCTCGTTGATCATCTTATGGCCGTCGATCGTGTCGCTGCTGCCGCCACCGACGACCGCGACCCGCATGTCGCCGCCCTTTTTCGGCTCGGCGGCGCGGGCCCTGCCCATCCCGAAGGTCGACATCGCAGCGCCGGCCGCCACACCGGAGAGCAGGGTCCGGCGGTTGAGCTTGAACGGATTACCTGTAGTGCCGAGCTTGGTCATTTGCGCATCCCTCCGCTGCTTGACGTTTCTCGTTGATGAAACCATGCCAGACATTGGGGAATTCGCGCAGCAATTTGCGTCGATCTCTATACAAAATATGCAAATCCATATCCGCGCGGATGATCGAGCGCACTTGAGGTTGACGCGACCACAAGATGGGTGCTCTTCGGTTGTAGTGCCGTCCGGGCTAGAGGGATTTCGGACGTTCGCGCAACGCTCGACACACGGTCTCACCGGACGTCGGCTGACCGTAGAGGGATAACCGGCTTGGGTTCAGAACTTCACGTCGGTTTTCAGCCCGAGCACCCAGACGTCCTTATTGTGACCCGTTCCGCCGGGATCGGCGATGTATTGGACATTGGGCCGCGCCATGAACCAGCCGGTGGCCTGCAAGCCGTAGTAGAGCTCGACGGCATATTCGGAGTGCTGGACGTCGGTCGGAGAGCCCAGCACGGCCTGGTTCTGCAGTCTCTCGCCATGAGCGACACGCCCGTTGACGTGCGTCCGCCCGACCGCCAGGCCGATCTCGTCGGCGGGTCGCGCGTCGAAGAGGCCCGTGGAGACCAATCCGAGGGCGATCTGGTTGTCGATCGTCGCGGTACGCCGGTCGGCGAAGGTGGCATTCAAGAAGACATCGATGCCGCGAGAGGGATCGTTCGCATCGAAGCGCGTGACCTGCTGCAGGAAATTGACATAGGCGCCGTAACGTCCCGTCCGCCGCTTGGGCGACAGGCCGGTGAGCGCGGCGGCATCGCCGTTCTTGTCGTCGAACACGTCATCCGCGCTCGATGTGTCGTACCACGCGCCGAGCTTGTAGCTGCCGGCCAGTTTCTGCTCTCTGATGCTGGGCGACCACTGCAACTCGACCGGAACCATGACGCCGGTGGCCCCGGCCGGAACGATCGGAAGGAGGGCGTCGGTCGTGTCCAGGAAATGAGGATTCACCTCGTAGGCACCGGCCTGCAAAGAGATGTTGTCCTGGAAGCTCAGCTTGACACGGGTCGCCCATTGGCTGACCGGCCAGTTGAACCAGTAATCGCCGACGATGTTTCCCGGCTGCGAACCGCAGAAGGTCAGGTTCTGGAACGTGCAGTCGAACGCGGCAAAATCCTCGCCCATGGTGAGCCGCCCGATCTTCCAGTCCACGACCTTCGAGAAGTACTTCTGGTCGAACCAGAGCTGGGTCAGGCGCCAGGTCTGACCGCGGCCGTAAATCTCCTGGACCTGCTGCAGCGTGCCCAGATCGGCGTCATCGCTGAGGTTGCGGCCATCGCGTTTCGTGATGGCAAGCTTGAATTCCGCATCGTGGAGGGCCAGCAGCCGATCGAGATCGAAGTCGCCGCTGAACGCCCATTGATCCGCGTAGTCGACGAGGTCCTTCGATCCGCCCGCCGCGTCGTAAGCAATCTCGGCGGTATAGTCGATGCCGAGATTGATGCCCGATTTCTCGAGCTTCGTGCGCGCGCCGCCCCAATCACCGGTGGCGTATTTGCCCGTCAGGTACTTGTTCAGGGCATCGTCGGCCATGGCGGGCTCGCTTGCCGCCATGCCCGTCAATAGCAGACAGCAGACCGCGAGGCCCCAATTGCGTGCCATTATGAGAATTCCCGCCCAAGAGACTGTGATAAATCGTTGACCAAGCTGCGTTGGGCGAATTCGTTCCAGTCTCGGGAATCTCGTGGCGTCGTGGAGCAGCGGTCACCGATATCCGTCCGGACGACATCCGGAATGTTCCGAACCGGCCGTCGACGCCGCCCTCTTGAGCGCTATCGCCGGCACGCCTCCCCTCCGCCGTCATCTCCCCGGCAGAGGTATTAAAGCTTAGGACCCAGCCCGGCGCCGTCGTGCATCCGACGACTCCAGTCCTATTCCGGTCGCATATCACTGTATGGTGAATACGATGGTATGTTAACTCGGCATTAAGTCGTATTTGGCGAAATTGCCGACGTCCGAATTCCAACAAGGTTTTCGGGGGGCGGGAAAGCGAGCCTCCGGCAAGCCGATTGTTTTCGACGGAGGAAACGTCAAATGACCTTGCTCAGCTTCGGCCGCGACGCGACCGCTAAACTGGCCGCCTTGGATAAGTCGCAGGCGATCATTGAATTCAAGATGGACGGCACGATCATCACTGCCAATGCAAACTTCCTCAATGCGATGGGCTATTCGATCGAGGAGGTGCGGGGCAAGCATCACAGCATGTTCGTCGAACCCGGTTACCGGGAGAGCGACGACTATCGCCAGTTCTGGGCCAAGCTCAACCGCGGCGAATATCAGGCGGCGCAGTACAAGCGCATCGGCAAGGGCGGCAAGGAGGTCTGGATCGAGGCCTCCTACAATCCGATCCTCGGCGCCGGCGGCAAGCCTTACAAGGTCGTCAAATACGCGACCGACATCTCCCGGCAGAAGGGCGAATACGCGGATCTGGTCGGCAAGATCGACGCCATCGGCCGCTCCCAGGCGGTGATCGAGTTCGAGCTCGACGGCACGATCATCACCGCCAACGACAACTTCCTCAACGTCATGGGCTACCGCCTGGACGAGATCAAAGGCCGGCATCATTCGATATTCGTCGAGCCCGCCTTCAAGGAAAGCGCGGAGTATCGCCAATTCTGGGAGAAGCTGCGGCGCGGCGAATACCAGGCCGCGCAGTACAAGCGCATCGGCAAAGGCGGCAAGGAGGTCTGGATCGAGGCCTCGTACAACCCGATCATGGATCAGAACGGCCGGCCGTGTAAGGTGGTGAAGTTCGCGACCGACCTCACCAAGCGCAAGGAACAGAATCTGGCGCTCGCGAACGAGTTCGAGACCGGGGTGAAGGCCCTGGTGCAGGAGGTTGCCGGCTCCGCCAAAGGCATGGAATCGACCGCGCAGTCGCTCGCGGCCGCCGCGGAGCAGACCAATCAGCAATCCTCGACCGTGTCGGCGGCGACCGAGGAACTCTCTGCCTCGGTCAACGAGATCTCCCGCCAGATCACCGAATCGACCCGGGTCATCGGCGCGGCGGTCACCGAGGCGAAGAAGTCCGAGCAGATGGTCAGCGATCTCGTGACGGCGGCCCAGAAGATCGGCGAAGTGACCCAGATCATCAACGACATCGCCAGCCAGACCAATCTTCTGGCCTTGAACGCCACGA
>DASZYM010000145.1:0-22221 GCA_035545355.1 Dongiaceae bacterium | reverse complement strand
GGTCACCATCGCCGGGAACCTCAACGACATGTTCAAGGCGATCACCCCGGCGGACGATCTCGAGTTCCGCTATGGCGTCAACGCGCCGACCCTGCGCATCGACGGCATGACCCTCGCCGGCGCCTGAGGGCAGCGCTGAGTTACATTGCAATGACGCGCCCATGACGGCGCGGTGAAACATCGCGCGAACGCGCCATTTGTCATCGGCGCGCAACAGCGCTGGGGATATCTCTCGCGCCGTCCGGAGTTGTTGCTCCGAGTCGCGTGAACAGACCCCCCGTGCTGGGATGAACGCAGAACCGATCGCCGCGTCCCTGGATCGCCGCTACCGCGCCATCTTCATTTCCGATTTGCATTTGGGGACGCGCGGTTGCAAGGCCGAGTTTTTGCTCGACTTCCTCAAATACAACGACGCGGACAGCATCTACCTGGTCGGCGACATCATCGATTGCTGGCGGTTGAAGAAGGCCTGGTACTGGGCGCAGAGCCACAACGACGTGGTGCAGAAGCTGTTGCGCAAGGCCCGCAAGGGCACGCGCGTCATCTACATCCCCGGCAATCACGACGAGCCGTTGCGCGACTATGACGCCATGGCCTTCGGCGGGGTCATGGTGCACAACGAGATCGTGCACGAGACCGCCGACGGCAAGCGCTACCTCGTCACCCATGGCGACGCCTTCGACAACGTCATCAAATACGCGCCCTGGCTCGCCTATCTCGGCGACACCGCCTACAACCTCGCGCTCACGCTGAACCATTGGTACAACCACGTTCGCGTGCGGCTCGGGCTGCAATACTGGTCGCTGTCGGCCTACCTGAAGACCCAGGTCAAGGACGCGGTCAAGTTCATCAGCGATTTCGAAACGGCGATGGCCGCCGAAGCGCGCCGCCACGGCTATGACGGCGTGATCTGCGGCCATATCCACAAGGCCGAATCCCGCGTCATCGACGGCGTGCACTATTGCAACGACGGCGACTGGGTGGAGAGCTGCACCGCCCTGGTCGAGCATATGGACGGCCGGTTCGAGATCATCGAATGGGCGGCCAACCGCAACTTCTCGATGCTCGTCCCATCCGTCACCGAGGAAGCCGAGGAGAGCCACGCCGCGGCATGAGGTTGGCTCTCGTCACCGATGCCTGGCAGCCGCAGATGAACGGCGTGGTGCGCACCCTGATGCGCACCTGCGACGAGCTCCGCGCCATGGGGCATGAGATCGCCGTGATCTCCCCCGACCAGTTCAACGGCTTCCCCTGCCCGACCTATCCCGAGATCAAGCTGGCGCTGCTGCCCCGGCGCAGGATCGCGCGCACTTTGCGCGAGTTCCGCCCGCAGGCGATCCATATCGCGACCGAGGGGCCGCTCGGCCATGCGGCGCGCGGCTATTGCCTGGCGCACGGCCTGCCGTTCACGACCGCCTATCACACGCGCTTCCCGGAATATGTGCAGGCCCGGTTCAGCGTGCCGGTGGGCCTCAGCTATGCCTGGCTGCGGCGGTTCCATCGCGCGGCGCGCGGCGTGATGGTGGCCACGGCCTCGATCGAGGAAGACCTGGTCGCGCGGGGCTTCTCGAACATCCGCCGCTGGTCGCGCGGGGTCGATACCGAGCTCTTTCGGCCGAGGAGAGGCGAAAGCGAGAGCGGCCTGCTCGACCTGCCGCGCCCGATCCATCTCTTCGTCGGCCGGGTCGCGGTCGAGAAGAACATCGAGGCGTTCCTGGCGCTGGATCTGCCGGGCAGCCAGGTCGTGGTGGGCGACGGCCCGCAGCTCGATCAGCTCAAGCGGAAGTTCCCCAAGACTCATTTCCTCGGCCGCAAGGTCGGCGAGGACCTCGCCCGGCACTATGCTGCCGCCGACGTCTTCGTCTTCCCGAGCCTCACCGACACGTTCGGCCTGGTGATCCTGGAGGCGCTGGCGAGCGGCGTGCCGGTCGCAGCCTTCCCGGTCCCGGGGCCCAAGGACATCATCGACGGCAGCGGCGCCGGCGCGCTCGATGCCGATCTCGGCCGCGCCGTCGCCCGCGCGCTGGCGATGCCGGCGCAACGCTGCCGCGCGCTCGCCGAGCAATTCTCCTGGCGCGCCGCGACCGAGCAGTTCCTCGCCAACCTGGCGCCGATCGCGGTGGCGTAGGCAGCTTTCAAACCACGATCGTCATGCCCGGGCTTGACCCGGGCATCTCGCAGTTTCCTTGACCGAGTGCACATGGCAATGACGGTCTGCGTCGCCGCCAACTTGCGCAGTGTTACGGTTTCGTGTTCCATCGGCGCGCTTGCGTCGGGGGAATTGCGTGCCGGAAAATACCACTCACGTCCTGCTCGGCCTGGATCCGCTCTGGACCGCGACCGCGCTGCTGCTCGCGACCTATGCGGCGATCATCAGCGAGCGGCTGAACCGCGCGATCGTGGCGCTGCTGGGCGCCGGCCTCATGATCGTGCTCGGCCTGCTGACCCAGGAGCAGGCGATCGCCGGCGTCGATTTCAACACGCTGGCGCTGCTGATCGGCATGATGCTGATCGTCGCCATCGCGCGGCGCTCCGGCATCTTCCAATACGTGGCGATCCTCGCCGCCCAGGCGAGCCGCGCCAGCCCCGCCGGCTGCCTGGTCCTGTTGGCGGTCGTCACCGCGGTCTTCTCCGCCTGCTTGGACAACGTGACCACCGTGCTGCTGGTGGCGCCGGTGACCCTGGTGATCTGCCGCGAGCTCAAGGTGCCGCCTTATCCCTTCCTGTTCAGCGAGATCTTCGCCTCCAATATCGGCGGCACGGCGACGCTGATCGGCGACCCGCCGAACATCATCATCGGCTCGGCGGCGCATCTCTCCTTCATGGATTTCGTGCTGGAGCTGACGCCGGTCTGCACCGTCGTGCTGATATTGACCTGTCTCGCCATCCATTTGATCTGGGGCCGCAAGCTGGTGGCGGACAGCGCTTCCCGCGCCCGGGTGATGGCGCTCGACCGCAACGCCGCGATCACCGATCGTGTCTTGATGCGGAAGTCGCTCGCGGTCATCGGCGCGGTGGTGATCGCCTTCGCCGCGGCGCGGCTCATCCATCTCGAGGCCGGCACGATCGCGCTCTTCGGCGGCGCGATCCTGCTGCTGCTCGACAATATCGGCAATGCGGCCGAGCGCCAGCACGAGCGGCTGGTCGAGACCTTCAACGAAGTCGAATGGATCACCATTTTCTTCTTCGTCGGCCTCTTCATCGTGGTCGCCGGCGTCGATCATGCCGGGCTGATGAAGCTGCTGGCCGAGCGACTGGTGGCGGCGACCGGCGGCGATCTCAAATCGCTCGGCATCGCCATCCTCTGGGCCTCGGCCCTGCTCTCGGCCATCATCGACAACATTCCCTTCGTCGCGACGATGATCCCGGTGATCAAGAGCATGGCGCCGGAATTGGGCGGCGATCAGGCGATCCAGCCGCTCTGGTGGGCTTTGTCCCTGGGCGCGTGCTTCGGCGGCAACGGCACGCTGATCGGCGCCTCGGCCAACCTGACCGTGGCCGGGATCGGCGAGCGCGCCGGCGTGCCGTTCCGCTTCATGACCTATCTGAAGATCGCGCTGCCACTGATGCTGATGAGCATCGTCGTGAGCCATCTCTATCTGGTGTGGCGGTTCTTCTAGCGGCGCGCGGCTAACTTGAGATCGTCATGCCCGGGCTTGACCCGGGCATCTGGCTCCGTCTTGCGCGAGCCGGGTCCCGAAGCGAGTGTCCGCATTCGTTCATATCGAACGCTACAGATACCAGTCGTATTCCTGGCGCGAGATCGTGCCCATGAACTTGGCCATCTCCGCATGCCTCTGGTCCCGCATCAGGCCGAGCATATCGGGGCTGATGAATCGCGGCAGGATCTTCGCTTGGGCAAAGCGATCGAGCGCGGCCATGAACGCGAAGGGCACGTCGGGATCGGCGTCGTCGCCGGCATCGCCCTTGGTCTCGGGCGTGGGCTTCAGCTTGCCGGCGATGCCGTGCAGCATGCCGGAGAGCACGGCGGCCATCACCAGATAGGGATTGGCGTCGGCGCCGGCGACGCGGTGCTCGATGCGCCGCGCGGCCGCGCCGCCGGCCGGAATGCGGAAGGCGACCGAGCGGTTGTTATGGCCCCAGCTCGGCGCGATCGGCACGTTGTGTCCCGGCTGGTAGCGGCGGAAGCCGTTCAGGTTGGCGCCGAAGATCGCCATGGATTCCGGCATCGCCGCCTGCAGGCCGGCGATCGCTTGGCGCAGCAATGTCTCGCCTTTCGCGCCGGTCTCGCCGAACAGGTTGCGGCCCCGCTTGTCGACCAGGCTGACATGGATATGCATCCCGCTGCCCGCGGCGTCGAGGAAGGGCTTGGCCATGAAGCTCGCCTGATGGCCGTCCTGCCGTGCCGCGGCCCTGATGGCGCGCTTCAGCAGCACCGCATGGTCGCAGGCGGCGACGGCATCGTCCTGGTGCTTCAAGTTGATCTCGAACTGGCCCGGCGAGTATTCGGTGATGGCGGCGGAGGCGGGGATGTTCTGCGCCCGTGCATAGGACGCAACGCGGCGGATGAAAACGCCATAGGCATCGAGATCGTCGATGCTGTAGGGCTGCTTCGAGGTCTCCTTCTGCCCGGTCACCGGATTGCGGACCGCGACCGGCAGTCCCTCGCCGTCGCGATCGCGGTCGAACAGATAGAATTCGAGTTCCACCGCCACGACCGGCGTCATGCCGAGCCGCCGGAACTGCGCGAGCGTGCCCATCAGCGCCGCGCGCGGGCAGTAGCGCGAGGGCTTGCCGTGATTGGCGTCGCCGGCGGGATCGGTCATCTGCAGCAGGATCTGCGCCGTCGGCTCCTCGATCCAGGGCACCGGCGCCAGCAGGCCGGGGACCGGCAAGGCGGCGCCGTCGGGATCGCCGAGCGCGGTCACCCGCTGTCCCGGATCGAGATCGTCGCCGGTCGGGTCCAGGAACAGCATGCAGCGCGGCATTTCGAGCCCGGATTTCCAGAGCTTCGCCGCCTCCGCGACCGGCAGGCGCTTGCCGCGGAGATTGCCGTTCAGGTCGTGCAGGAAGGCATCCACATGCACGGTCTTCGGATGCCGCTTCAGATAGGCGTCGAACTCGGTCGCGATTTTTCTGGCCAAGAGCAGCTCCCCGATGCTGCCGGGAAGCTAGGGGATCGGGTCTGGCCGATCAAGCCGAGTGGTGGTTGATTTGGCCGCCGGACCGTGCGGCAATGCGGCCCAGGAGAGAGTGGAAAATGGCCGGACCCATCGAAGCCATGCGCCTGCATCGCTGCGGCGAAACGCTGCGGCGCGACCGTCTGACCCTGCCGGATCCGGCGCCCGACCAGGTGCTGATCGAGGTCGAGGCCTGTGGGGTCTGCCGGACCGATCTCCATGTCGTGGACGGCGAGCTGCCCGATCCCAAGCTGCCGATCGTGCCCGGCCATGAGGTGGTCGGGCGCGTGCTCGCGGCCGGCAGCGCGGTCGGCGAATTGAAGCCGGGGCAGCGGGTCGGCGTCCCCTGGCTCGGCTGGACCTGCGGGGAATGCGACTTCTGCCGCCGCGGCGAGGAGAATCTCTGCCCGCGCGCAAGGTTCACCGGCTATACGCTCGACGGCGGCTATGCCCAGGCGATGCTGGCGGATCACCGCTACTGCTTTCCGATCGATCCCAAGATCGATGCCGCCGCGGCCGCGCCGCTGCTTTGCGCCGGACTGATCGGCTATCGCGCGCTGCGCTTCGCCGGCGATGGGGCGCGGCTCGGCCTCTATGGCTTCGGCGCGGCGGCGCATATCCTGGCGCAGGTCGCGCGCCATCAGGGACGCCAGGTCTTCGCCTTCACCAGCCCGGGCGATTCGGTGGCGCAGGACTTCGCGCGCAAGCTCGGCGCGGTCTGGGCCGGAAGCTCGACCGAGGCGCCGCCCGAACCGCTGGACGCGGCGATCCTGTTCGCACCGGTCGGCGCGCTGGTGCCGGCCGCGCTCAAGGCCGTGCGCCCCGGCGGCATCGTCGTCGCCGCGGGAATCCACATGAGCGACATTCCGAGCTTTCCCTACCGCATCCTCTGGGAGGAGCGGCAGATCCGCTCCGTCGCCAATCTGACGCGGCGCGATGCCGAGGAGTTCCTGCCGCTCGCCGCCAGGATCGGCATCGAGACCACGGTCGAGCGCCATCCGCTCGGCGCGGCGAATACCGCGCTCGACCGGCTGCGCCGCGGTCTGGTGAGTGGCGCGGCCGTGCTCTTGCCGGAGCGGAACTAGACTAGACGGCGAGGTGATCCTTG
The DNA here is from genome assembly GCA_035545355.1 of Dongiaceae bacterium. Lineage (GTDB taxonomy): Bacteria > Pseudomonadota > Alphaproteobacteria > Dongiales > Dongiaceae > Dongia. Next base: position 15,972 of record DASZYM010000145.1, on the reverse strand, counting down.
AGATGCTCGGCCAGATCGGGGATCGAGCTCTTGGTGAAATCCTTGTCGTATTCGGCGATCACCAGCGCGCGAGTCTGCTTCGACAATGCCTCGCGGATGTTTCCCAGTGCCCGCGGGGGCGCCGCGATGATCAAGCGGTCGAAGCGTTTGGCCTGAGCCGCCGCGTCCAGCTCCTGGGCCACGTGCTCCTCGAAGCGCTTCTCCTCGAATTCGTGCGGATCGTTGCGGGGCAGCATCGCGCCCGATCCCGCGGCCGCCGGCCCACCGCGCATATGGCCCTGGCGGTCGCTCATGATCTCGTGGGAGCGCGGGACGTCATGGCGCTCGTTCAGCTCGTCCAGGGGCTGCACGCCCTTGCCGACGCCGTGGTTCTCGAAAAAGACGGCCCGCTTGCCGTCGGCCGCCACGATCCAGGTGATTTTTCCACGCATTGCGTCCTCCTGACTGTCTTGATCAACCGAACCTACGCGGGTCGGATGCGCAGCCACGTTGTTCTCGATCAATTTCGGGCAAAAGATCGTGCGGGATGGCTCACGCACAGGGTGGCCCACCCACGGGGGGAGCCGGGACTTCCTGCCACCCCCTGCCACGCTCCTGCCAATACGCTGTCAGCAGTGCTGGGCTAATCCCCTGGCCTCGATCCAGCCGGGGAGAGAGCCATGCGGCGGGCGCAGCGTCTGTTCGACATCATCCAGCACCTGCGGCGGCGGAAGCTGATCCGGGCCAGCGATCTCGCGGAGCGCCTGGAAGTCTCGGAGCGGACCATCTACCGCGACATCGCCGAGTTGATGGCCAGCGGCGTGCCGGTCGAAGGCGCGCCCGGCCTCGGCTATGCGCTGCGCGGCGGCTACGACCTGCCGCCGCTGATGTTCGATTCCCAGGAGATCGAGGCGCTGACCCTGGGCGCGCGCATCGTCGAATCCTGGTCCGACCCGGCGCTCGCCGAATCCGCGGCGCAGGCTCTGGCCAAGATCGAGGCGGTGCTGCCGGACCATCTGCGCCGGCAATTGGCCGAGACGGCTTTGCTCGCGCCCAAGCGCCATCATTCCGAATCGCTCTCGATCGACCCGGCGGAGCTCCGCCGCGCCTTGCGGCACCGGCTGAAAGTGGCGTTCCGCTATCGCGACGGCAAGGAGAGCGAGTCCGAGCGTCAGGTCTGGCCGCTCGGACTCTCCTTCTATGGGCCGGTCTGGGTGCTCGCCGCCTGGTGCGAGCTCCGGCAGGATTTCCGCTCGTTCCGGCTCGACCGCATGGACGAGCTCGTGCTGCCCGGCGAGAAGTTCAAGCCGGAGCGGGGCAAGATGCTCGGCGATTACCTCGCGCGCCAGCTTGCCGCGTGATCCGTCACTCGCGCCAGAACGGCTTCTTCAGCTCCAGCTCCACGTCCCAGCGCTGCAATCCGATATCCTGTAGCTGGTGGTCGGTGAGGCCGGTGAGCTGATGGCGCTGCCGCGAGCGCTGATAGCCGGAAGCGATCACGCGCCATGTTCCGGCCAGCAGCATGAAGACCATGCTGCGACGGTGAGACGGAACATTTCGGCCGGTTGCGATCCAAGTCTTCGTGCTCATGTGACACCTCTCCATCTTTGTCTTTGGAAGATAGTGAAGTGCCCCTGACAGCATAGAGTCAGGAGGATTCGCCACGGCTCGACCCCGCGGCTGAACCATCATCGAAACGCCTTTTTGAACGGCGGGATTATTCTTCGGGGAAGCCGGCGATGCGCATGCCGTCGAGGAAAGCCTCGAGGTCGGAGGCCTCGTAATAGGGCTCGCGCGTCGCCCAGCCTTTGACCGTGATGCCGGGCCGCGCCATCAGCACGCGCCGCGCCATCGCCCGCGCATCGGCGAGATTGCCGAGCTTGGCATGGCAGATCGCCACGTAGATGTCATCGAAAGGCAATGGCGGCTCCACCTTGGCGAAGGCTTCGAGCGCCTCGGCCGGACGCCGCGCGGTGATCAGCGCCAATCCCATCTCGTGCCAGATCCAGGCATTGCGCGCCGGCGAGAGGCGCAGCGCCTGGCGGATCCAGTCGAGCGCTTCCTCGACCTCGCCGAGATATTTCTTGAACGCGCCCATCTCGGAGATGAGCTGCACGTCATTGGGGTTGATGGCGATGGCGCGGTCGTAATGCTCCTCCGCCTCGTCGTAGCGGTGATGGTAGAGCGCGACATAGCCGCGCACGAACTGGCACCAGCCGTCGGCCGGATCGAGCAGCACCGCGCGCTTGGCCTCGCGGTCGGCCGCATCGAGCGCCGAGGGATCCTGGTTGCGGAACCAGGTCAGCATCCAGGAATAGCCGAGCATCGCCTGGGCCTGGGCATAGCCCGGCTCCTGGAAGATCGCCTGCTGCACCAGGCTGCGGATCGCGGTGTGCTGCTCGCCGCCATAGGTGTAGAGGAGGTCCCAGGCCTTCAGCGCATAGTCATAGGCGACGAAATTCTCGGCGCGCTTGCGCCGGCTGGCATCGAGCCAGTCGCCCTCGATCTGTCCGGGCAGCGCCGAGACGATCTCACGGGTCAGTTCGTCCTGGGTGCGGAAGAGATCGGCCTTGTCGAATTCCCGCCGGCTGGTCCAGAGCATCCGCCCGGCCGGGCATTCCGAGAGCTGCAGGTTGAGGCGCAGGCGGTTGCCGCTCTGCCAGAGACTCCCGGTCAGCACGTAGCGCACGCCGAGGCGTCGGCCGACCTCGCTGAGATCGGCGTCGCTGCGATAGGCGAAGCTGGCATTGCGGGCGATGACGAACAGCGCCCGGAAGCGCGAGAGGTCGATGATGATGCTCTCGGCCAGGCCCTCGGCGAAATATTGCTGCTCCGGATCGCCGGTCCGGTTGTCGAAGGGCAGGACGGCGATCGAGGGCCGCTGCGGCAAAGTGAGCGGGCCCGGCTCGATCTTGCGCACCGGGCGTCCGGTCGCCAGGCGGAACACCTCGACCGGCCGCACAATGTTCTTCAGGCGGCGCTCGCCCATGGTCTCGAACACGAGATCGCGGCGGCTGGCGATCGATTCATAGACCTTGCGCGAAACGGCGAGGCCGCCGGGCTCGGCGATGCCTTCCAGCCGCGCCGCCACATTGACCGTATCGCCGAAGATGCTCTCGCCCTGGCAGAGGATCTCGCCGTAATTGATGCCGATGCGGAATTCGATCCGCCGCTCGGGATCGATGCCGACATTGCGCTCCGCCAGGCGGCGCTGGATCAGGACGGCGCAATCGACCGCGTCGCCGGATTGGGCAAACTCGGCCAGCACCGCATCGCCGGCGATCTGCACCAGGCGGCCGCCAGCCTCGCCGATCGCCGGTTCGACGATCGCGCTATAGGCGCTGCGCAATGCCGAGATCGTGCCGATCTCGTCAGCGCCCATCAGCCGGCTGTAGCCCGCCACGTCCGAGTAGTAGATGGCGGCCATACGCCGATCCAGCGTGATGGCGGTGGTCATGATACGATTCGTCCCCGACCTCGCGTTTTCCCGCGAAACCAAGCGCGTAGGTAATCCCTAAGAGGCGGCCCGTAAAGCGTCCGTGAGCCGCCTCACGCGGTTTTGGGCGCGAGGGCCTCGGCCAGCGCCCGCGCGGTGTCGCGGATATGCCGCTCCAGCACCGCGACCGCGGTCTCGATGTCCCTGGCGCGGCACAGCTCAATGAGCTGCTGGTGGTCGCCATGCGCCCGGTCCCAATCCTGCGTCAGCGCAATCTGCAGCCGCAGGTACCGATCGAGATTATCATGAATCCGTTTCAGAAATCGGAGCGAGATCGGCTTTCCTGCCGGCCGGTACATCGCCTCGTGCAGGCGCCAGTTGACGTCGCCCCAATGGCCGAGATTGTCCCCTTGGATCTCCGGCGCCCGGGATTCGTCGACGATGGCGTCGAGCTGGGCGAAATCGGCCTCCCGCATCCGGGGAATGGCATCGCGCAGCAGCCAGCTCTCGAGGTGGATGCGCAGCTCGAACAGCTCCTCGACATCGGCCATCGAGAGGGTCGAGACCACCGCGCCCTTATGCGGCTCGATGGTGACGAAGCCCTCGGCCTCGAGCTGCTTCAGCGCTTCCCGCAGCGGGATCCGGCTCACCCCCAGTTCCTGGGCGATCTGCTCCTGGCGAATGGGCTGGCCGGATTTGAGGTCGCCCGTTAGGATTCGCTGCCGCAAGATCTCGGCGGCTTCGGCGGCGACGGTGCGGCGGGCGATCGGGCGGTTCATGGTCGGCGATTCATCGGGCTCGTCTCGCAAAGGCCGACCCTATCACGCAGGCTTGTGCCACGCGATGCCGCTTGACAGGCCGCATCGTAGATTTTATACAATATCCAATCCAACGGCGAAGTCCAGGAGGGACGCCCCATGGCCAGTGCAATGAAGTGGTCCGGCATCTACCCGGCGGTGACCACCCAGTTCGAAAAGGACGGCAGCCTCAACCTCGAGGCGACCCAGCGCGAGATCGACGCGCTGGTCAAAGCGGGCGTCCATGGCCTGATCATGCTGGGCACCGTCGGCGAGAATTGCTCGCTGCTGCCCGAGGAGAAGCGCAAGGTCCTCCAGGCCACGAAGGAGGTCGTGAAGGGCCGCGTGCCGATCGTCTCCGGCGTCGCCGAATACACGACGGCGCTCGGCTGCCAGTATGCCAAGGACGCCGAGAAGATCGGCATCGACGGGCTGATGGTGCTGCCCGGCATGGTCTATAAGGCCGATGCCCGCGAGGCGGTCACGCATTTCAAGACCGTCGCGCGCTCGACCGGCCTGCCGATCATGATCTACAACAACCCGATCGTGTACGGCGTCGATGTGAAGCCCGAAGGCTTCGTCGAGCTCGCCTCGGAAAAGAACATCGTCGCGATCAAGGAATCCTGCGACGACCCGCGGCGCATCACCGATCTCCATAACGTGGTCGGCGACCGCTACACCCTGTTCTGCGGCGTCGATGACCTGGTGCTGGAGAGCGTCGCGCTCGGGATCGAAGGCTGGGTCTCCGGCCTCACCGACGTGTTCCCGGAAGAGTCGATCGCGCTCTGGAACGCGGCCCTCGCCGGCCGGTTCGACGAGGCCCGCGCGATCTACCGCTGGTTCACGCCGACCCTGCATCTCGACACGCATATGAAGCTCGTGCAGTACATCAAGATCGGCCAGACCGTCACCGGCCTCGGCGCCGAATGGGTCCGCGCCCCGCGCCTGCCGCTGGAAGGCGAAGAGCGCAAGCGCATCCTCGGCTTGTATGAGACCGCCGTCGCCAATCGCCCGAAGCTGAAGAAGGCGGCGGAATAACTCTTGGTGCGAGGGTTGGTTTGATGGGTCTCAGGCTGTTGCAAGACCCTCATCCCTGCCTTCCCCCCACGGGGGAAGGGGTTCACCGAGTTTGCCGCAACCGCTGAGCCAAGCCCTCGCCCGTAGGGAGTGGGTTGGGTGAGGGTCTTGCAACAGCCTGAGACCCGTCAAGGCTAAACGTCCTCGTCCTTCAGCGCCGGCATCGCGATCTCCTTGACGCAAGCCGCCGGCGACAAATCCAGGACGCAGCGGACCAGCGCGACGATGTCCTCGACCGGCATCCGCTTGCCGCGATACCGCTTCAGCGCATCGCCGGAACGGCCGTAGCGAAAATCGCTCGCGATCGAGCCCGGCGACAGACAGGTCACTGCGATCCCGTTCTTCCGGAAATGCTGGCGCAAGGCATGGCAGGCGCCGCGCAGGCCGAACTTGGCGGCCGTGTAGGCGACGGCGGAGCCGTCGCCATTCTCCAACCCGCTGGTCGAGCCGATGGCGATGATCTTCGCATGATCGGCGCGCTTGAGGTTCGGTGCCAGCCCTCGCGCGAAAGCCAGGAACGATCGCAGATCGACGTCCAGGATCTCGGCGATCTCGTCGTCGTAGATCTCGTCGAACGTGCCGGGGTCCCAGATGCCGGCGACATGGATCAGCGCATCGATCGGCGTCTTGCCGAGCACCGCGCGGGCATTCTGCGCCGCCGACAATTCCGACAGGTCGGCTTCGATCCAATGCCGCTTGATCGCAGGCCTCCCGCGCAGCCAATCCGGCTTGCCGCGCGAGAGGCCGAAGACCGCATCGCCCTTGCGCGGCAGGCCTTCGACCAGAGCGGCGCCCAGGCCGCGGCTGGCGCCCAGGATCAGATAGTTGGCCATCAGTTGCCGTGCGCGCGATCGAGCGCCGCGGCGAGGTCGTCGTAGAGATCGCCGGCATCTTCGAGGCCGACCGAGAGCCGCAGCAGGTCGCCGGGCACCGGCGTGCCTTCGCCTTCGATGCTGGCGCGATGCTCGACCAGGCTTTCGGTGCCGCCGAGCGAGGTCGCGCGCTTCCAGAGCCCGAGCTGGGCCGCGGTGCGGATCGCCGCCGCATCGCCGCCTTTCACGCGGATCGACAGCATGCCGCCGAACCCGCCTTGCATCTGTTTCGCCGCAATCTCATGGCCGGGAAAATCCTTGAGCCCGGGATAGAGCACGGCGGAGACATGGCGATGCGCCGCGAGGCGCTCGGCCAGCGCCATCGCGCTCTTGGCGCTGCGCTCGACCCGCGGGAAGAGCGAGCGCATGCCGCGCAGCAGCAGCCAGGCCTCGAACGAGCCGATGATCGCGCCGAGCTTGGAGCGGTTGAACTGGATGCGCTTCCAGAAGTCGTCGGCCTCGCGCGCGATCAGCGCGCCGGCGCAGATGTCGGAATGGCCGTTGAGATACTTGGTCGCCGAATGCATCACGATATCGACGCCGAACTCGATCGGCCGGCAGAAGACCGGTGTCGCCACCGTCGAATCCGCCGCCACCTTGGCGCCGGCGGCATGGGCGATCTCGGCCACGCCGGCGAGATCGGTGATCGACCACATCGGATTGGCCGGGGTCTCGACCCAGACCAGCCGGGTCTGTCCAGGTCGGACCGCGCGGCGCAACGCGCCGAGATCGGTCATGTCGATAGTGTCGATCGCGAGGCCCCAGGGCTCGGCGAAGGTCTTCAGCCAGTTCCTGAGCGCCCAATACATGCCGATCGGCACGACGACATGGTCGCCGGGCCGCAGCGCCATGAAGGTCGCGGTGGCCGCACCCATGCCCGAGGCGAAGAGCAGGGCCGCGGCGCCGCCTTCGAGTTGCGTGAGCAATGCCTGGGCCTGATCGAAGGACGGATTCTCGTCGCGGATATAGATGCGGCCGGTGCTGCCGTAGCTGTTATCGGCATCGCGCTGATAGGTGCTGGACATATGGATCGGCGGGCTGATCGCGCCGGTCCTGGGCTCGATCCAGCCCAGGCCCTGGGCGGCGAGACTCGATGGGCGCCAGTCGCTCTGCGGCATGCTGCAAACTCCCCGATGCGGACGAGGCAGCATCCCATGCCGCAGGGCATGGCTTCAACCGGCGCGGAAGGAGGAAGGGGCGCCGTCAGGCGCCGGCGAAGGCGGCGAGTGCGCCGATATCGGCGATGGCGACCGCGCGTCCGGTGACGACGACGCCGCGCTCGCGGAACTGCGCGATGGTGCGCGAGAGATTCTCCGGCGTCATGCCGAGCAGGCTGGCCAGGGTCTTGCGGTCCTCGATCAGCTCGATCTCGGCGGCGCCCTGATGCGGCTGTCCCGCCGCCGTGGCCAGGCGCACGAGATGGGCGGCGAAGCGCTGCGGCGCGGAGCGCAGGCGGTAATCCTTGAGCTGTTCGACCATCTCGCGCCATTCGCCGCAGGCGACGCGCGCGAGATCGGCGGCGAAGCCGTGGTCGCGGTCGGCGGCGCTCCAGAGCGTCGCCAGCGGGAAGCCGGCGACCCGGCCCTCCTCGGTCGCGCGCGCGGTCAGCGGGTAGGGCGTCGCGGCGATCGCCGCGGCCGCCATGATGAGCTCGCCGCTTTCGGCCATGGCGATGACCTGGGGCTGTTCGCCGGCGGCCTGGGTCATCAGCGCGAAGCGGCCGCTGACGACCGCCAGCAGGCTGTTCGGCGTCGCGCCTTCGCGCACGGCGAATTGATTGCGCCCGATGGTCGCCACCGGGGTGAAGGCAAGAAGATCGTGGATGGTGGAATCGCTGGCATTCGCGAAGAGGGGGAGGCGCCGTAACCGGCGCCTATCCTCGGCACTGGGGGCCTGCTCCAGCGTGGCTTCAGTCATTGCTACGGGCGTCGTCCGCGTCCTGCTTCGCCGACCGGGACGATCCCGGTCGATCGATCATGGATTTGGTAGCCCGAACGCGGCAATTGCGCGTTGATCCATGTCAAACGCGGACAATCGAAGCGCTAGCTGAATATACTTATGTGCGACTCGGTTCGGCTTCTTCGGAGGAAGCGGGGATCCACCACTCTTCGCCGCGGGCGGTGGTGACGTATTCCGGCCAGCGGGCATCGATCGGCGGCCGGAAGTCGCGCGGCAGTTGCGGCGTGATCCAGTTGCTGCCGCCCCTGCCGCCGCCGGTGCGCTGCTCGAATTCCGTCCTGGCGGCGGCGAGCAGGTCGGGCTTGGTCATCAGGTCGACGATGGTGCCGGCGATGGTCTTGGCCGCGGTCTCGATCATCGGATCGATGCAGGCGGGGATGCCGCCCAGCGCATTCAGCGCCCAATCGGGATAGTGGAAGCCACGCGGCGCCTTCAGCATCGGCCGGCCGATATAGAAGCGCGCGGTCGGCGCGTGCCAGCAATATTCGGTGTAGTCGTCGGAGGTCGAGTTGAGCTGGCTCGGCGGCAGATTGCGGCGCAGCAGGCGCTCGGCCTCCTCGGGCTCGATCAGGCGCTCGATCGCGTCGATATAGGGCCGCTGCATCGGCTCGAGCCCGAGCTCGCGCTGGATCGCCTGCGCCGAGGCGATCGCCTCGCTGCCCCATTGCGGCGCGCCCGCCGCCTTCAGGTTCGCGAACACGGCGCGCGCCATCGCGTGATTGGGGATGCCGGGCCGCGAGCGGCTGACCCAGATGCGGCGCCAGCGGCAATGCGCGGCCTTGGCCGCCGCCTCGGCATTGTTGTCGAGCACGCGCAGCACCTGCTCGGCCATGCCGAGATCGGGCACGCGCCAGATGTACTGGATCTGCGCGACATGGGCCGGCAGGTTGTCGGCGGTCGCCTGCCCCGCGGTCAGGATCGCCTCCGAGATCGACCAGCCGGTGGTGAAGGGCAGCATCGAAGACTGGAGCTGCTTCGTGAGCCCGAACATGGTGAAGAGCGCATCGTTGGCGCCCGGCGCGCGGGCGGCGATATGCGAGGCCGGGATCGGGCTCGACGCATCGGCGGTGCCCCAATATTCCGGCTCGGCGCATTCGAAGCTGTAGATGCAGAGATAGGCGGCGCCGCAATGCGTGTCCCAGCGCGCGGTGTTGCAGAGCGGCAGCATGTAGGTCGGATGGAAGCTGATCGCCGCGTCGAGCTTGTCGTAATAGCCCTTGGCCGCGTGCACCGGCTTGGAGAGCCGGAGCTTCTCCGCGCATTCGCCGAAGAAGCGGATCGTGCCCTTGATGCCGAAGCGCTGCATCGCCGCCTTGGCCGCGAGCGCGCCGCCCAAGGCCCCGATGCCCAGCGCCGAATGCGGGTCGGTATGGCCCGCGGCGTATTTGCTGAGGCCCGGCCGCGGGCCCTTGCGCGGCGCCGCCATCTGGCAATTGCCGGGAACCGCGTCGTACTCGGCATAGGCCGCGATCGTCGGCCCGTCCCCGTTCTCGAACGTGGCGGAGAAGGCGGTCGGCATGCCGCCGCTGCCGGCTTCGACCTTGAAGCCTTCCTTCTGCAGGCGATCGACATACCAGGCCGCGGATTTGTATTCGCGCAGCGCCGGCTCGGCGTAATGCCAGATCACCTGGTTCCAGTCGGAGAGCGACTTGCGGTTCTGCTCGACCCAGGCGAAGGCCGCGCGCTTGGCCTCGCTCTCGCCGGCTTTGTCCGCCGCGCCGTCGCGCGGCTCGTCTTGGGGGCGGTCCATGCGTTACGCGGCGGGGAGTTCCGAGGTCCCGGCGGTCTCGGCGCCGGCTTCCAGCGCCGGCAGATGCTCGAACACGCCCTGATGCTCGCGCGCGATCCGGCAGGCAACCTCGACGTCGCCGCTCCGGATCGTGTCGATGATCGCGCGGTGGCAATCGGCGAGCTCGACCAGCCGGTCGCCGGCGGCCAGCAGCGTCACGGTGGTCCGCGTCTCGATGCAGAGCGACTTCCAGACCGAATAGAGCAGCTCGTTCCGCGCCGCCTTCACGATGACCGCATGGAAGGCGACGCTGTGCGCGGCCAGCGCGTCGAGATCCTTCCTGACCGCCGCCTCGTGCATCGCGGCCAGCTCCTGCTCGAGCTGCGCGATCGCCTCGCCCGACATCGGCATCGCCTCGCGCGTCGCCGCTTCCTCGAGCGCGCCGCGCACGGCGTAGAATTCGCGCAGGCCCTCGCGCCAGAAATCGCGGACGAAGGCGCCGCGATGCGGCGTCGCCGTCAGGAAACCGATCGCCTCCAGCTCGCGCAAGGCCTCGCGCACCGGCGCCTGGCTGGTGCCGAACTCGGCGGCGATCTTCATCTCGATCAGCCGGTCGCCGGGCCTCAGGCTGCCGGCGATGATCCGCTCGATGATGGCTTCCTTGATCTGGTGACGAAGCGGCAAGCGCTTCACGTTCGGTATGGTCACGGTGTTCCTGCGCTCCTCCCAGTGAACGGGCGTCTCGGGTCTCTTATGATCGAACTGCCGTCGATGGCCCGTTGCGCCGCCGGCGACAAGAAGCGGGGATACCTTCCAGTTCCAGGGCTTACCTGTCGCAATGCGATGCGACCCTATCCGAGCGATATGGGCCTCACAACATCATATGCGTGATCCCGGCCCATGGTGTGCGGTTGCTGGTCACAACCTTGACATCGACCCTATATTATCGATAATCGATTGCAAGCGCTGTCGCCGTCGCTTGGCGGCCGGGATCGCCCTCGGCTCTCGCGAGGACAGACATCATCGCCAGCGGATGATCGCGGGGGATGATCGCCGGATCGATCCGGAAAGCGGGGTAATCGGCGGTTGCAAATCCCGACCGCCGGAATTTTGAATTAAGTTTGCCGCAGCATCGGGCATCGCGCGCGCTCCGTCGCGCGGCCGCATGCGATTGTATGCGCATCGCCCGGCGATCGCTGCAAATTGACTCAATTCTTTGCGCGTCTCCGTCACGGATAGCGGCTTGCGGCGGCGAAAATTCCCATGCACGATATTCACGCGTCGCCGGTCCGGGGACAAAGCGGCATCGCGCGGAGTGGGAGAGCCGAATGATCGTCAAGAGCATGAGCGGCGCGCCGAATGCCTCGAAGGAGCAGGACGCCCGCATCGCCGATGTGAAGCGCTCCGCCGCCGAATATGCGCTGGCGCGCGAGCCGCAAGCGCGGCGCCATGCGGCGATCGCCAATCTGCGCGCGCTCTGGGAGATCGCCGCTTCCGCCGGCGCGCCGGTCGAAGGCCTCGCCGTCGTCAACAAGGTCATCCAGGCGATCGAGGAGCTCAACAACGGCGGCGCGCCGTCGCTGTTCGAGACCGACGGCGCCGCAGCCAATGCGCCGGAGAAGAAGAGCGTCGCCGCCTCCACGCCGGATGTCGCGCTCGCCGCGGCCCTGGTCGACGCGCTCAATCAATACGAACGCATGCCGATCCAGGAGGCGATCGACTATGTCGCCGCCAAGCGCGGGCTCGCCGCCGCGATGCTGAAGACGGCGCGCCAGCGCCTGCGCTCCAAGGCGTCGAAGGATCCCGGCCAGGCGCATTACCAGATGGCGCTTTCGACCATCTCCGCGCAATCCGATCCGATGCGCGCGGTCCGCGCCCAGCTCGCGAAATAGCCGCCGGACCCTAGCTCAGCGTCACCGCCTGGCGGTTGAGATCCGCGGTCGTCACCACGACCTTGCCGACGAAATCGACCACGCCGACTTCGTACTTGCGGCGTACCATCGCGGCGATCACGGGCCGATGCTCTTCGAACACTGCGAGCAGTTCGTCGGTATTCGCGACCTCGCGCCGGCCGAGCTGCTCGAGCACGCGGCGGCTGATCGAGCAGATCAGCGGCTTGCCGTCATACTCGGCCTGAAACTCGATCATGGTCCTGCTGCGGTCGCTGAGGTCGGAGGGAGAGACGAGTTGGAAAGACAAGGTTACCTCCCTGGCATTCAAACATGGCCCCGATGATCGTCCCCTGATCGATCCACTCTGAGATCATGGTGGAGCCGAAGAGATTGGGATCGATTTGCGCGAAGGCAATAGCGACGCGACGTGAAAATTATGCGCGTGACGATGTGGCGCTTTCATGACTCGTCGCGTCAGCGTCTCGCAAGCTCACGCGATGAAGCGTCGCAGCAGATTGCGCGTGATCAGGCCGACGGGATTCATCTGCTGCACATGCGGCAGTGCACCGCACCACGCGACCGAGCCGGCGGCGAAGGTCAGCGCGCCGTTGCTGCGGCGCGTCAGAGTCATTTCCCCGCGGATCGGCGGGATTCCGTCGACCTTCGCTTCGGGATCGCTCTCGAATCCCTGGTCGAATCCTTCCGCGACTGCGAGCAGCACCGTGGCATGCGGCGTGCCCCATGTCGCACTGCGACAATCGATCTCATAGCCGGACGCGCCGCCCAGCATGAGTCCTTCGCTTCCGATCGGCGCATCGCCCACGCCTTCGAACAGCCAGGCGAGATCGGCGGCGTAGGAATCCGGTGCACGGCGGAACGGCTGCGCCCGGGTGAAGCCCATCGCCGCCAGGCCGACGCCGAGCAGCCGGTGCTCGGCGCGTCCGGCATGCCGCCACAATCCGCCGCGCTGGCCGGTCATCGCGAGATGCGCCTCGCCGGTTTCCGAGCTCCAGGTGCGGATGCCGTGCGCGCCGCGCCGGACTTCGATCGCAGGGCCGTCGCACGCCGTCACCCAATAGCAGCCGTTGCCGCCGAGATAGGCGAGATGCCCGCCGGCTTCCTGAAAGCCGTTCACGGCATCCAGCATCGCGGCGGTCCAATATTCAGGATGGCTGCCGGTGACGATACCGCGATAGCCGGCGAGACGCGCCGCACCGTCGCGGTCGAGATCCGCATCGGTGATCAGATCGACGCCGATGCCTTCCGCCGCGAGGAAGCGCAGCAGATGGAGATCGACCGGCAGCAAATGCGGCGCTCCGCAGAGCGGATAGAAATAGTCGTCACGAATCGTCGCGAGCGGGCGATGGAAACTCGCCAGCGAGACCCCGGTTCCGTCGTTGTGCACGTCGTAGAGACTGGTGAGCGCATTGGCGCGCGCGAAGCGATGTCCCGCATCGTCGCACTGCCAGGGAAAGCGATCCTCCGGCAGCCGCTCGTTGGCATAGGCCAGATAGGTGAAGCTCGGCACCAGGAACAGCAGATCGGCGCCGCGCTGCCGCGGCATGACGAAGAACGGCCAGGTGACCGCGCCGCGCGCCGTCTCCACCGTCAATCCATAGATCCCGGAGCCGGCATCCTCCGGCACGGCGATGCGATGCGTGACCGGCCAGCCCGCATCGTCGAGATCGTCGTCATGCAGCATGACCGCGTCGTAATGTTCCGGCGCCTGGCGCGGATCGTGCTCGGTGCCGTCCCAGCGCGCGGATCGCACGGCAAAGGTCGGCGCATTGCGGATCTCCAGCACCGCGCCGGTGCCGGATTCGATGCGGCTGGCGCGCCCGACGGCCGGCACGCGAAACGCCGCGACCTCCGCGCCGCGGCTGGCGAGCGCGATGCGGCCGATCGCGGCGTTGAGGGTCGGTGTCTCCGCGGCCGGCGATGCGCCGATCGTGAAGTCATGCGGCGCCGCGTCCCGCGGAAGCTCCGCCTCCAGCCGGGCCAGGACAGTCGAGTCGGCATGTCCGCGGATCGCGGCGTCGAGCCGGGCGCCGCTCCGGCGCAAAGTCAGCTCCAGCCATCGCCCCACGGGAACAGGTGCTGGACGTGGCGAGGACGGCGCTTCGGTGTCAGCTTGCGCCGTGCGCAGGCAGAGCCGGCCGGCTTCGTCGAATCGAAACTCGAAACCATTGCCCGCCAGCAGCACACGATGATGCGGCGCGTCGCTCAGGCGGAATTCGAGGCGCAGTTCCCAGTCCGCCGCCGCCAGCAGCCTTGCGTCGAGCGCGATGCGCAAGGACGCGCCGAGATCCAGCGCGCGCGGGCCGAGCTCCGCATCGCTGCGTGAGACCGGCCAGTCGACGCGCGCTCTTTCGGCGCGGTCGAGTCGCGTCAGTGCGACGGTGCCGGCCGGATCGGTCGTCGAGAGGCGGAAATCCGCCACGCTTCCGGCCGTCACATTCCATTCCGTGAAGTAGCCGACGGCGTCGAGATCGCGGTGGTCGGTCGCGCGGCGACTCATTCCGCTTCAATGCACGGGTTTGGGGAACAAATTCATGCCTCTGTCATTAACAGCGGCGCGCCTGTGCGACCGTCGGAGGGCTAGGGCGGTCGCAGAACGTCGGGTGCGAGGGGATAGAGGTGGGGTTTTTACGCAAGGTCTGTGGTGCCCCTGGCCGGACTCGAACCAGCACGGATGTGAATCCACCTGATTTTGAGTCAGGCGCGTCTACCAATTCCGCCACAGGGGCATGCCGGCGGCGGAACGGCCGCGGCAGAACGGCGCGCATCATAGCGAAGCGTCCGGTCAAGGCAAGCCATAGACCGGCCTCGGAAATCCCCGGGCATGGATCCTGCATCGCCGCCCCGTCCCGCCGGGATCGTCGCGAATGCAGGTCGAACTTCAACAGTATTTTAGATTATTCAAGGAATACCTTTTATATTATGCCATCTATTTGATTTCGTTGAGGGAACTCTTGAATTACTCAAACAACTACTGTAGTTGTACACGGACTGACAGGGGGCGAGGTGAGACGGCGATTTTGCGAGGGCTCCATTGGACTCGGGGATGATCGACTTGGCTTATCTTTCGCAACAGGACGTTGACAGGCTCGCCGCCGACCGCTCGCCCGCCAATCGCGCGGCCACCATGCTGCGCGTCGGCGAGGTGCTGGCCAGCGGCGTCATCGGCCTCGAGGAGCGGATGATCGCCTATGCGATCATCGATCGCGTGCTGCCCGAGGTCGAGATCGAGGTCCGCGCCGAGCTCTCGCGCTTCCTGAAGAACATCCCCTGGCTCGAGCATCGCCTGGCGATCCGGCTCGCCAACGACGTGCTGGAAGTGGCCGAGCCGATCCTCGCCGAATCCCTGGCGCTGACCGACGAGGACCTGCTCGCGGTCATCGAGCGCCATTCGATCGGCCATGCCCGCGCCATCGCCAAGCGGCGGCAGATCAGCGCGCCGCTGTCGAGCGCGCTGATCCGCACCGACGACGAGGTCTGCGTGCTGCGCGTCGCCAGCAACGACAATGCCGAGATCGACGTCCATTCCATGCACCGCATGCTCGACCGGTTCGGCGAGACCATGCCGGTCGTGGAATCGGTCAGCCAGCGCAGCACGCTGCCGCTCTCGATCGTCGAGCGCCTGACCGCCGTGGTCGGCGGCAAGGTGCTGCAGCGCCTGATCGAGCGGCACAACCTGCCGGCCCATCGGGTCTCGCGGCTCATCCAATACGGCCGCGAGCATGTGCTGCTCACCAACTTCGCACTCGACCAGTCGGCCGACGAGATCCGCGAGCTGGTCGAGCGCCTGGCGGAGAACAAGCTGCTGACCACCAGCCTGATCCTGCGCGCGCTCTGTCTCGGAAATTTCACCTTCCTGATCCCGGCGCTCGCCACCCAGGCGAAGATCCCGATGCGCAATGTCCGCCTGCTGATCGCCGACGAGAGCGGGCGCGGGCCGGAGCGGCTGTTCGAGCATTGCGCCTTCGAGCCCAAGCTGAAGCGCCTGTTCACCCGCCTGGTCGAGCTTTCGCGCTCGGTGCGGTCGCGCCGCTTCGGCTTCGCGCCGGCCGGCTGGCGCACCGAGGTGCTGCAGGTGATCGACGAAGAGCTGGGCGGTCCCAACCCTGAACAGTCCTTCGACCAGCGCATCACCGAGGCGCTGATGCGCCTGGAGAATGGCGGCGGCGGGGCGCGGCCCGGCGCCGAACCGGCGCCCCTGCGCAGCGCGCAC
>DASZYM010000144.1:0-9245 GCA_035545355.1 Dongiaceae bacterium | reverse complement strand
GTTCCGCGCAACAGCTTCGCCTCGCTCGCCATCCCAGTGACGACACCGATGGTCATCGCGCGGGCTCTTCCCCCAGTGTCAAGACGTGCAGCATCACGGCTGCAGTCAACCCCACCCTCACCCGCCCCATCTTGGGGCGGGGACGGCGGCAAAGTACGAACCCCTCAGCGCACGTCACGTGCGTGACGGCCGGCAACGATCGAACATGATGTTTCCGCTCCGCCCCAAGATGGGGCGGTAGGGTGGGGTTGACTGCAGCCGTGATGTTTCCGAACGCGCTCACTGGACGATCCAGCATCACGTCGCTCACAACCCGTGCATCACTTGCCGGGAATTGCCCTGCTTCAGGTTCCGGTACCGCGCCAGCGCCCAGAGCGGGAAGAAGGCGCGATAGCCGTGATAGCGCAGATAGAAGACGCGCGGGAAACCGACCGCGGTGTATTCGTCCTCGTCCCAGAGTCCGTGCTCGGCCTGGGTCGAGGCGATGAAGGCGATGCCGCGCCGGGTCGCCTCGGAATCGACCTCGCCCGCCGCCATCAGGCCCAAGACCGCCCAGGCGGTCTGCGACGCGGTCGAGACCGGGCCCTCGCCCCGCGGCTTCTCCTGCCAATAGCTGTCGCCGCTCTCGCCCCAGCCGCCATCGGCGCGCTGCTTGGATTCCAGCCACTGCACCGCCTTGCGCATCGCCGGATGTTCCGGCGGCAGGCCGATCGCGTTCAACGCGCAGAGCACCGACCAGGTGCCGTAGATGTAATTGGTGCCCCAGCGACCGAACCAGCAGCCTTCCGGCTCCTGCTCCTTGAGCAGGTAATCCATCGCGGCCTTCACCCGGGAATCGTCCGCCTTGTAGCCGAGCTGCGCCAGCATGCCGAGGCAGCGCGCCGAGACGTCCGCCGTCGGCGGATCGAGCAGCGCGCCGTGATCGGCGAACGGGATGTGGTTGAGATAATAGTATTCGTTGTCCGCGTCGAAGGCGCCCCAGCCGCCGTTCTTGCTCTGCAGGCCGAGAATCCATTCGGCGCCGCGCGCGATCGCCTCTTTGTTGGTCGCGGGATCCAGCCGGTCGAGCGCCATCACCACGACCGCCGTGTCATCGACATCGGGGTAATGCGGGTTGGCGTATTGGAAAGCCCAGCCGCCCGGCCGCACGTTCGGACGCGCCGCGGCCCAGTCGCCGACCACGTCGGTCACCTGCAGGCGGCGCATCCAGTCCGCCGCCGGCTTCACCCGCTCCGCCGCCGCGCCACCCACTTCCAGCAGCGCATGCGAGGCCAGGGAGGTGTCCCAGATCGGCGAGAGGCAGGGCTGGCAATAGGCGCGGTCCTCCTCGATCACCATCAGCTTCTCGATCGCCTGCATCGCGGTCGTGCGATCGGGATGGTCCGGCGGATAGCCGAGGCAGTCGAACATCATCACGCTGTTGGCCATCGCCGGATAGATGCCGCCCAGCCCGTCCTCGCCGTTCAGGCGCTCGGTGACCCAGGCGACCGCCTTCTTCACCGCCTTCTCTCGGCCGGATTTCGGGAACAGCCATTCGACCCGGCGCAGGACGCGATCGACGCCGCGGAAGAAGCCGGCCCAGGCGCCCTTGCGGTTCATGTTGTACCAGTTCTTCACCTGCTCCGGCGGCACGGTGAAGAGTTCCGGGATATGCACCCGCTTCGGATTGCGCGCCTGCGGCTTCTTCAGCATCAGGACGAGCAGCGGCACGATCACCGTGCGCGACCAGTAGCTCACTTTGTCGAGATGCACCGGGAACCAGCGCGGCATGTTGATGAGCTCGATCGGCATCACCGGTACCGCGCGCCACGGCACTTGGCCGAACAGAGCGAGCTGAACCAGGGTGAAGACGTTGCTGGTCTTGGCGCCGCCATGGGCGAGGATCGCCTCGCGCGCGCGCTTCATGTAATCGGCGTCGATGTCCTCGCCGCAGATCTTCAGGCAGTAATAGGCCTTCACGCTGGCGGAGATGTTGAAGTCGCCACCGTGATAGAGCGCCCAGCCGCCATGCTTGCCCTGGGTCGACTTCAGGTATTTGGCGATCTTGCGCTCGACTTCGGTGTCGATCTGCTCGGCGCGGTCGGCGAGGAAGTGCTTCAGCAGCACGTATTCGGCCGGGATGGTCGCATCGGCCTCGAGCTCGAAGGCCCAGTGCCCGTCGGCATGCTGGCGCGACAACAGGGCGTCGGTCGCGCGGCCGATGGATTTCTCCAGGCTCGCGGCGATACCCGACGCCAGACCGGTTTCCAGAACCGGAGTCACTGTAGAGCGGCCATCCATCACGGGTGACTGTTAATATTTGTTAACGATTCGAGAACGTGCGGAGGATGCTTGAATCGCTGCCGCCTTTCAACCCCGCGGGGGTGCAGAGGTGGCTTGCGAGCGGCGCTCGGGATTTGCGGACGGCGCCGACGCGCAGCTTTCGACCTTGCACGGCGTCCGGACGGCCAAGCCTCTGATGCGGAACGCTTATCCGGTCCGGACGATGCAGCGGAATCCTGATTCCGTCTAAGCCCGGTATAAGTTGGCGCTATCCCCAACGGCAAGCCGGCCGGATGCGGGTGTCGAACTCGGACGGCAGCACTGATTCTAACAGGTGCCGCGGGGCGATGGGCTGAATTCAGCGGTCGCGGTGGCGATTGTTGCGGATCGTGCTGAATTCAACACGGCTAGACCCGCTCCAGCGCCAGGGCCACACCCTGCCCCACGCCGACGCAGAGGCTGACCAAAGCGCGCTTGCCACCGCTCTTCTCCAGCCGATGCACCGCGGTCAGCGCGAGACGCGCGCCGCTCATGCCGAGCGGAGGGCCCAGCGCGATGGCGCCGCCATGGGCATTCACCCGCGGGTCGTCATCGGCGATGACGAGCTGCCGGAGGCAGGCCAGCATCTGCGCCGCGAAGGCCTCGTTGATCTCGATCGTGTCGAAGTCGTCGAGCTTCATCCCGAGGCGGTCGAGCAGCTTGCGCGTCGCGGGGACCGGGCCGATGCCCATGATGCGGGGCGGTACGCCCGCCGTCGCCATGCCGAGCACCCGCGCTCGTGGCGTGAGGCCGTGGAGCTTCGCCGCCTGCTCGGAGGCCAGGATCATGGCCGCGGCGCCGTCATTGACGCCGGACGCGTTGCCGGCGGTCACCGTGCCGGGATTGCGGAACGGCGTCTTCAACTTCGCAAGGTCTTCGAGCTTGGTGTCAGGCCGGGGATGTTCGTCGGCGTTCACCGTGACCGGCTTGCCGCGCGCATCCTTCGCCTCGACCGGCACGATCTCCTCGGCCAGGAAGGCGCGGGCCGCTCCGGCGCGCTGCTGGCTGCGGAATGCAAAGGCGTCCTGGTCGGCGCGGGTGACCTGGAACTGCTCGGCGACGTTCTCCGCGGTCTCCGGCATGGAATCCACGCCGTATTGCGCCTTCATCAGCGGGTTGACGAAGCGCCAGCCGATGGTGGTGTCCTGGATCTCGGCCGAGCGCTGGAAGGCGCTCTCGGCCTTGCCCATCACCAGGGGCGCGCGGCTCATGCTCTCCACCCCGCCCGCGATGGCGAAGGAGATCTCGCCCGCACGGATGGCGCGGGCGGCACTCCCCACCGCATCCAGCCCCGAGGCGCAGAGGCGGTTGATGGTCGTGCCGGGCACGCTCTCCGGCAATCCCGCGAGCAGCAGCGCCATGCGCGCGACGTTGCGATTGTCCTCGCCGGCCTGGTTGGCGCAGCCGAGGAAGACTTCGTCGAGCCTGCCCCAATCGACCTTGGGATTCCGCGCCATCAGCGCCTTCAGCGGCAGGGTCGCCAGATCGTCGGTGCGGACATGCGCCAGCGCGCCGCCATAGCGGCCGATCGGCGTGCGCACGGCGTCACAGATGAAGGCTTCGCTCCCCACCTCTTGCCTCACTGCGCCGCTTTCGCCTGATGCGCCTCGTTGGTGCGGCGATGGAGATCGCGCAGCACTTTGAGCTCGGCATCGGCCGGGGCTTCGGTTTCGTCGAGCGAGGCTGCGAACTTCAACGACCAGCCGGTTGCCGCGGCGACCTGCTCCGGCGTCACGCCGGGATGGAGCGCGGTCACCGTCAGCTCCTTGGTCTCGGGATCGGGCACCATGACGCAGAGATCGGTGATGACCTTGGTCGGCCCCTTGGTGGTGACGCCGTGGCGCCTGCGGTCGTCGCCGCCCTTGCCATGGCCGAGCGAGGTCACGAAGTCCAGCTTGTCGACGAAGCTGCGCTTGGACTGCGCCATGACGATCAGGATCTCGCCGCAGGAGGTGGCGATCTCCGGCGCGCCGCCGGCGCCCGGCAGCTTCACCTTCGGCCTGTCATAGAGGCCGATCACCGTCGTGTTGATGTTGGCGAACTTGTCGAGCTGCGCCGCCGAGAGGAATCCCTTGTTGATCCGCCCGCCTTGCAGCCAGTAACGGAACATCTCCGGCACCGACACGGTGACGAGCGCGGTCTCGCAGAGCTCGCCGTCGCCGATCGAGAGCGGCAGCACATTGGGCTTGGTCGCGATCGTGCCGGATTCGTAGATCAAGGTGATGTCCGGCGCATGGCTGAGCCGCGCCACGTTGCAGGCCGCACTCGGCAGACCGATGCCGACGAAGCAGACATCGCTGTTCGTGAGCTCGCGGGCCGCGGCGATGGTCATGATCTCGTTCGGTGTGTAGTCGGTCATGGCTATGCCCTCACCCCGGCCCTCTCCCCGTTGGGGAGAGGGAGAAGAACGGAGCGCAGTGGTTCCGCAAGCGCGCTGGCGTTCCCTCTCCCCAGCGGGGAGAGGGTTAGGGTGAGGGCATACAATCTCTCCAGCGATTCCATTTTACGCCGCCCTCCCCGCATGGCGCTTGAACGCCTCCGGCCCCTTGCGCATCACGTTCTCGTCCATCCATTTGAGGAACACGTCGCGCTCGCGGCCGATATCCTCCCAGGCTTTGTAATAGGCATTGTCGCGCTTGTAGTAGCCGTGCGCATACGAGGGATGCGCACCGCCCGGCACCTCGACCACGGCACTCACCGTCCAGCTCGGCAGGATGCAGGCATTGGGACTGACATGCCCGAAATCCGGCACGACTTCTTCGACAGTGACGATGGCGCGCTTGGCGCCGAGCACGGCTTCCTTCTGCACGCCGAGGATGCCTTCGATCAGCACGTTGCCCTTGCGGTCGGCCTTCTGCGCATGGATCACCGCGCAATCGGCGCGCACCGCCGGCACCGCGGCCAGCTTCTCGCCGGTGAAGGGACAGGTGATCTCCTTGATGTTCGGGTTCACGTCCTTCAATTGCGCGCCGCGATAGCCGCGCAGCATCGCGAAAGGCAGGCCCGCGGCGCCGGCCTCATAGGCATTGGCCATCGCCGCATGGCTGTGCTCGTCGATCTCGATCGGGCGCGGCCAGCCGTTCTCGATCGCGTCGCGCAGCCGGTGCAGCGAGCCGACCCCGGGATTGCCGCCCCAGGAGAAGCTGAGCTTCCGGACGCAGCCCATGCCGATGAGCTGGTCGTAGATGAGATCGGGCGTCATGCGCACGAGATGGAGATCGCGGCGCTTCTGCCGGATCGTCTCATGCACGGCGGCAAATGGAATGAGGTGGGTGAAGCCCTCGAAGGCGACGGTGTCGCCGTCCTTCAGATTGTCGCGGATCGCATCCGCCAGCGACGCAAAGACAGCCATGTGCTCCCGGTTCCGGTCTTGATTTTGCGCCACCATATCGGAAAGCCCCCCTTATCGGGAAGCCCGCGGCGCCCGGAAAGGGGGCTGATGGGCGTGCTATTCCAGCGCCACCTCGCCGCCGGCATGATGGCCGGAAGCGTGCTGCCGCAAGGGAACTTCCTTCAGGAAGGCGAAGCCCACCACCGCCAATGCGGCGAGGCCGGCCGCGGTCGCGAAGAAGGCGGTGAACGCCGTCCCCAGATAGGGCTGCACGGCGGTCAAGGCCGGGCCAGGCTGCAGGATGTCGTTGAGATCGCCGCCATGCCCCGCGTCGAGGTGCGCCGCGAGCATGCTGAAGATGATCGCGCCGAACATGGAGACGCCGACCGCGCCGCCCAGCGAGCGGAAGAAGGAATGGTTCGCCGTCGCGATGCCCATATTGCCGCCGGCCGCCGCGTTCTGGGTCGAGACCATCATCGACGGGAAGGCCGTGCCGAGGCCGATGCCGCAGAGGGTGAGGACACCGACGATCTCGGCATTGGTGCGCGTGCTGGCGCCCAGCGCCATGTAGAGCAGCGCCAGGGAGGCGACCGAGACGCCGAACAGCGGCGGCAGCTTGTACTTGCCGGTGAAGCGCATGTACTGGCCGGAGATCAGCGCGCCGCCCACCACGCCGACCATCAGCGCGATCAGCACCATGCCGGAGCCGTTGGGATCCATGCCGCGCACGAATTCGAGATAGAGCGGCACATAGACGCTGGCGCCGACATAGATGACCATGGTCAGGAAGCCGAGGATCGAGGTCACCCGGATCACCGGATTGGCGAACAGGCTCAGCGGCAGCACGGGCTCGATCGCGACACTCTGCTGGCGCAGGAACCAGGCGTAGAGCACGATCGACGCGACCACGAGCGAGACGATCGGCCAGGAGAACCAGGGATACTCGCTGCCGCCCCAGGTCAGGGCCAGCAGCAGGCTGATGGTCGCCGTCGCCATCAGGGCCGAGCCCAGATAGTCGATATGGTGCGACACGCCCTTGGTCGGCAGGTGCGCGAGCGCACCGCGGGCGATCAGGATCGCGAGCAGCCCGAGCGGCACGTTGATCCAGAAGATCATGGTCCAGGAGAGATACTGGGCGAACATGCCGCCCAGGACCGGACCCAGCACGCTGGCAAAGGCGAAGACGCTGGCGAAGTAGCCTTGGTAGCGCCCGCGCTCCCGCGGCGAGATCACGTCGGCGACGATCGTGTTGGCGAGCGAGATCAGCGCGCCGCCGCCGGCACCCTGGATCGCGCGGCCGCAGATCAGCACGAACATGGTCGGCGCCAGCGCGCAGCAGAGCGAGCCCAGGATGAAGACCGCGACGCTGCCGAGCAGCAGGTTCTTGCGGCCGTAGAGATCGCTGAGCTTGCCGAGGATCGGCGTGCTGGCGGTCGCCGAAAGCAGATAGGCCGTGACCACCCAGGAGACCGAATCGAACTCGTGCAGGTCGCGGGCGATGGTCGGCAATGCCGGCGCGACGATCGTCTGATCGAGCGCTGCAAGGAACATAGTCAGAAGCACGCCGAGCAGGATCCGTCGGATCTCCTGCGGCGTCATCCGCGGCTGCGGGAAGAAATTGGTGGCGTTCAAGGTGGGGGCGTTAAATTGAAACCAGTGGGTTTCCTTATATCCGTCAAGCCGCTGGCCGCCCAACGCCGATCCTGCATGGATGGGGTGCAGCGCCCTGGTAGCTCAGGCCGGTTCGGCCATGCCGCCCGGCGGTTCCCGCATGTCAGGTTCGTTTGCGCGGCGGGCACCGGAAGCCAGTTTGCTGCCAGGGTTTAATTCCTGCTTAATCATAAGCCGGTAGCTAACTGACAAGCACGATCGCACACTCACCACCACTGCCCGAACACCAGACCGAAGGTTGAATGCGCGTACCCGACAGCTCACCCGTTCGATACGACCCTCGTCGCTACGGCTCGATCGACGACGTGAGATCCGAACGGATCCGCTGGGCCCACGACTACTGGTCCGGCAAGCGCGGCGGCGACACCTTGCCTTCGCGCACCGAGATCGACCCGGTGGAGATGCCCCGGCTGCTGCCTTACCTGATGCTGATCGAGGTGATCGACGGCCGCATCCGGTATCGCCTGGCCGGGACCCAGGTGGTGGCCAATGCCGGCTTCGACTTCACGGGACGCTTTCTCGACGAGCTGAAATTTCCCAACCGCGATTTCTATCTCACCTGCTACGGCGAGATACGCGAGAACGGCGCGCCGATCTTCGGCCTCGACCACTGGACATATCCGGACGGCCGCAGCGGCGTCTCGGAGTTCGCCATGCTGCCGCTCTCCGGCGACGGCAAAACGGTCACGCACTTCCTGACCATCGAGGACACGGCCGAGCGCTGAAACCCAGGGAGGACGCGCGGAACCGCGCAACCCGGCGGCGGTTTATCCGGCGGATCTAGCCGAGGAATCCGTCGTGGCCGCCAAGAAACCGTCCTTCTTCCATTCCTTTGCGAACTACACCGCACATGCCGCCGGGCATCCGGCGACCTTCACCCTGGCGGTGCTGGTGATCGTGGCCTGGGCGGCATCCGGGCCGATCTTCCATTACAGCGACACCTGGCAACTGGTGATCAATACCGGCACCACCATCGTCACCTTCCTCATGGTGTTCCTGATCCAGAACACGCAGAACCGGGAATCGAAGGCGACACAGCTCAAGCTCGACGAGATCATCCGCGCGCTGGAAGGCGCGCATAACCGGTTCCTCAATCTCGAGGAAAGGGACGAGAAGGAGCTGGAGGAGATCCACCAGCGCTATGTCGCGATCGCCGAGCGGGCGCGGGAAGCGGTTGAACGCGGCGAAGGCGATACCGAAGCGCTCGAGCTCCTGGAGGAGAACGTCGAGCAGGCGCTGCGGGCGAAGGAAAAGGCCGGTGTCTCGGCCCGCAAGAAGACCCGGGCCGAGCGCAACCGACGCGGCGGCAAGAACGCCGCCTAGGCGTTACTGCGTGATGTCGACCGCCTCAGCATTGGCGAAGTAGGAGTGGTGATAGTGATAGCTCGAGCCGTCCTGGTACGGCTCGTAATAGCCGCGGCCGAACGAGTTGTAGTAGTCGCCGCTCGCATAGAGGCCGTTCGAGTTCTCGGCGCAAGCCGAGAGCAGGCCGAGCAGCGTGAGGCCAAGCGCGATCTTCAGAGTCTTCATAGGGATTCCCCCGCAGTTCACATGAACGCGTTATGCCGTTCGAAACCGGTCGCCCGGTAGAGAAGGCAACCCATAGCGATACCGACACGTTCCTCTATACATCATCGCGCCCCGGGTTGTGAACGCTCGCGGTGTGGAATCCTACGCCCCGGCCGACACAGGCGGGAGCCGGTTCCACTCCTAACACCTTGCAACCGAAAGATTTTCTACTGTGGCCGGACGGTCACAGCGAGCCCGTCATGATCGGAGAGGACAGCGCCGTCTGCGCCAATTCCCGAGACGACCGCCGGTTCGCGCGCCGCCAGCCCGCGGGTGAAAAACCAGTCCAGCTTGGCGCGCGGCGCGGCCGGATTGTCGGTGGGAAAGGTCGGCCGGCCGGCGAGATTGCAGGCCTGCCAGTCGAACCCCGCCC
>DASZYM010000143.1:0-4724 GCA_035545355.1 Dongiaceae bacterium | reverse complement strand
AGGGCTTCGAGACCGTGACGGTCGCCGAGGTGATGCAGGCGGCCGGCCTGACCCATGGCGGCTTCTACGGGCATTTCAAATCGAAGGACGACCTGATCGCCGAGACCCTGGCGAATATCCGCGTGCTGCATCCCAAGGGTGCGACGCTCGCCGATTATGCGGCGGGCTATCTCTCCGAGGGTCATCGCGCCGAGTTCGCCGGTGGCTGTTCCTTCGCGGCGCTCGGCGGCGACACGGTCCGCCAGTCGCCCGAGGCCCGGGCCGCGATGACCGAGCGCCTGCGCCGGCAGATCGCACGCCTCAGCGCAATCGCGCCCGGCGAGAACGAGGCGGAAAAGCGGCGCGCGGCGATCGCCGGCTGGTCGGCGATGGTGGGGGCGCTGGTCCTCGCGCGGATCAGCGACGATCCGGACCTGGCGCGCGAGCTGCTCGGCGATACCAGCGACTGGATCGCGAAGGCGCAGAAGAAAAACTAACGGCCGCCGCGAAACAGTCTCGATTGCTGCGTCGCAATGGGCGTTGGACGTTGACAGCGCGATGACGGTCCAGCCAGTATCAACTGGTCTACTGGACCGACCACTAGAGCAGTCGCCGAGGGATGAGCGTTACCCGACAACTCGCCACGTTCTTCGACGTGCCGGAGCTGCGCGACGGCGTGGTGAAGCGCGGCATGCGCGAGATGGTCTGCGACAAGTTCCGCATGCTGATCGCCTCGGGCGTGCTGCAGGTCGGCGACGTGCTGCCCGGCGAGCGCGAGCTCGCGGCGGCGCTCGACGTCAGCCGCGAGACCGTGCGCGGCGCGGTGCAGATGCTGGCGGCGCGCGGCATCCTGGAAATCTCCCATGGTGCGCGGACGCGGGTGATCAGCGCCGAAGTGGGGCCGATCACCATCGGCATCGGCCGGGCCAAGGCGATCGACAGCTACGACATCGATTCCGTGCATCACGCCCGGCTGGTGGTCGAGCGCCAGGTGGTGGCCGAGGCCGCGACCCGGATCACCGATGCGACGCTCGACCATCTCGAGGAGAACCTGCTGGCGCAGAAGGCGGCGGGCGAGGATCCCGTCCGTTTCCTGATCTGCGACCGCGAGTTCCACTTCGCGATCTACAACGCCTCGGGCAATGCGCTGCTCGCGGATTTCACCATCGATCTCTACGGCTACATGCTGGAACACCGCCGCCGCGCGGTCTCGCGGCCGGGCGCGATCCTGAAGAGCACGCGCGATCATACCGCGATCGTCGCCGCGCTCCGCGCCCATGACGAGAAGGCGGTGGTCGCCGCCTTCGACGCGCATCTGAAGCGCATCTACGACACGACGCGCCTGATCCTCACGGAACGGACGCGTCCGGGATCGGTTGCCAAAAGCGGCCGACGCAGCCTGGTCAAGCTGCCCGACTGAGTACCCTTATAATCGACGGCATCCGCCGCAACAGCGCGGCGTATCATGGGAGGAGAGGATGAAGAGACGTACATTCGTAAAGCTGGCCGCCGGTTCCGCGGCCATGGCGGGCACCGGGCTCGCCGGCCTGTTCGGCGCGCAGGCCGCCGGCAAGGACATCGTCTACCTGACGCCGGGGCTCGACCTGCCGTTCTGGCGCTACCTGTCCAAGGGCATCGAGAGCGTCGCCAAGGACAAGGGCTTCGGCTACCAGGCGCTGGATTCGCACAACAACCCGCAGACCCAGCTGCAGAACGCCCAGGATTCGATCGCCAAGGGTGTGGCCGGCATCGTGATCTCGCCGACCGATTCCTCGACCGCGCCCTCGGTGCTGCAGCTCGCCAAGCAGGCCAACATCCCGGTCGTGATCGGCGATATCGGCACCAATAGCGGCGATTATGCCTCCTTCATCATCTCGGACAATTACGAAGGCGCGCATGGCGTCGGCAAGGCCTTGGCCGAAGCCTTGAAGGCGAAGGACTGGCTGGGCGGCACGGTCGGGATCGTGTCGATCTCCCAGGCCCGCACCAAGGGCTTCCGCGACGGCCTCAAGGAAGGCGGCTTCACCGGCAAGGAAGCAGCACTCCAGCAGATGCAGTCCTATACCGCGGACGAGACCTTCAAGTTCGTCCAGGACATGCTGACCGCCAATCCGGATCTCCGGGGCCTGTTCATCCAGACCGACCAGCCCGCGATCGGCGCGCTCCGCGCCATCAAGGCGGCGCGCAAGGAGGGCGATGTGCTGGTGGCCGCGTTCGACGGCATCCCGGATTTCGTCGACCTGCTGAAGTCGAAGGCCCTGGTCTGCTCGGGCATGCAGCAACCTTACCTGATGGGCCAGAAGTCGGGTGAGGCTTTGGTCAGCGCGATCGGCGGCGGGACGCCGGAGAAGCAGATCCTGGTGCCGATCCTGGTCGTCACCAGCGACAATATCGACCAGGAACTGCCGACGGTGAAGCAGACGGTCTTCGCCAACGAAGTCTGAGGCGACCGAGCGCGGCCGCTCCCGTTTCCCTGACCCCCTGGGCGTAACGGGGGCGGCCGCGCTATTTTAACGCCATGTCCGGCTCACCGCTTCTCACCGCCACCGGGATCGTCAAGGTCTTCGACCGCACGCGGGCGCTCGACGGCGCGAACTTCGAGCTCGCCGCCGGCGAGGTGCATGGATTGCTGGGCGCCAACGGCGCCGGCAAGTCGACGCTCTCCAAGGTGATTTCCGGCCATCACATGGCCGATGCCGGCGAGATCGTGTTCGCCGGCAAGCCGATCCGCCTGCGCTCGACCCGCGAGGCTTTGGACAGCGGCATCGCCATCGTGATGCAGGAGACCAGCCTGGTCCCCGACCTGACGGTGGTCGAGAACATCTTTCTCCCGGAGCTGGGGAGGCCGGGCCGGCTCTCCTATAAGAAGCTTCGCGCGCGGGCGACCGAGCTCCTTGCCAGCCTCGGCCAGGAGCATGCGGTGCCGCTCGATACCGAGGTGCGCCGGCTCTCGGCCGCGCAGCGCCAATTGGTCGAGATCGCCAAGGCCCTGGGGCTGCAGGCCCGGCTGATCATCTTCGACGAGCCGACGGCATCCCTCAGTCCCGGCGAGGTCGATCGGCTGTTCGAGATCATGGGCCGGCTGCGCGCCGATGGGCGCGGCCTGGTCTTCGTCTCGCATCGCCTGGAAGAGGTCTTCGAGATCACCGACCGCGTCACCATCCTGCGCGAAGGCCGCACCGTCGCCGCCTCGCGCGAGATCGGCACGCTCGGCCAGGCGGAGCTGATCCGCCATCTCGTGGGCCAGGATGTCAGCCTGGTGCATGAGAACAAGCCGGCCGCCGCGGCGAAGCGGACCGAGACGCCGGCGCTCGAGGTCGAGCATCTCGCTTCCGCGCCGCTGGTGCGCGACGTCTCCTTCACCGTGCATCGTGGCGAGATCCTGGGCCTCGGCGGGCTGGTGGGCGCCGGGCGCTCTGAGACATTGGAAGCGATCTTCGGCCTCAGGCCGCGGACCGGCGGCGTGGTCAAGATCGACGGCAGACCGATCGACATCCGCAAGCCGCGGGCTGCGATCCAGGCCGGGCTGGGTTTCGTCGCCGAGGATCGGCGGGTGCAGAACATCGTGCCCGACCTCTCGGTGAAGGAGAACCTGCTGCTGGCGCATCTCGGCGCGCATAAGGGCTTCGGCCTCGGCTATGCCAAACGCGAGAAGCGCGTCGAAGCGCTGCTGAAGGATCTCGGCCTGCCGCAGGAGAGGCTGCTCGATGCCAACATGCTGAACTTCTCCGGCGGCATGCAGCAGAAGGTGATCATGGCGCGCTGGCTGCTGCTGGAGCCCAAGGTGCTGCTGCTCGACGAGCCGACCAAGGGCGTCGATATCGGCACTCGCGCCTCGATCTACGCCATCCTGCGCGAGGTCGCGGCCAAGGGCGTCGCGGTCGCCGTGGTCTCCTCGGATTTCGAGGAGCTGCTGGGCCTGTGCGACCGCATCGTGGTGATGAGCGACGGCGCCACCACCGCCGACATGCCGAGCGCGGTGCTGGACGAGGAGAAGCTGACCCTGCTTGCGGCACCCCGCACCTCGATGGCGCGCAATACCAGCCTGCTGCGCGAGCTGACCGGCACCTGGGGCGGCGCGGGCTTCTGGGCGCTGCTGGAAGGCGACCGCCTGATCTGCCTCAACACCGTGGTCGCCAATGACGCCGCCGATCCCGGCTTCCGCGCCGGCGACGCCAAGGCGGTGCAGGAGACCACCATCCCGAGCTCGCTGCTCAAGCGCGAGGCGGATTTCGTCACCGAGCCCGATGGCAGCCGCAAGACCATGCTGGTCCCGATCACCGGGCGGCGCGGCCACGATTTCGGCTGGATCGGCCTCACCCTTCCCGGCGACAAGGCGCCGCCGCCCGCTGCCTCGGTCCAGCAGCGGGTCGCCAGCCTCGCCAGCACATTGTGATTCGAATGTCAGACACGACCAAAGGAACCGCGATGGCGAAGACCGACAGGCCCAAGGGCTCGGGCCTGGTGGCGCGCCTCAGCAAGCGGCTCGAGATCCGCATGATCGCGCTCGCCATCGTGATCGCGATCGGGCTCTCCTTCATGTCGCCCTATTTCCTCACCAAGTCGAACATCTTCAACGTGCTCGACCAGTCGGTGGTGATCGGCATCGTCTCGGTCGGCATGACCTTCGTGATCCTGACCGGCGGCATCGACCTCTCGGTCGGCTCGGTCGCGGGCCTGACCGGCATCATCCTCGGCCTCGCGCTGCAGGACATGCCGATCCCGATCGCGATCTTCCTGGCGGT
>DASZYM010000142.1:0-11275 GCA_035545355.1 Dongiaceae bacterium | reverse complement strand
GAAATACATCGAGCAGCCGCGGCATATCGAGATCCAGATCCTGGCCGACGGGCACGGCCACTGCCTCTATCTCGGCGAGCGTGAATGCTCGATCCAGCGCCGGCACCAGAAGGTGATCGAGGAAGCGCCGAGCCCCTTCCTCGACGAGAAGACCCGCAGCGCCATGGGCGAGCAGGCCGTCGCCCTGGCCAAAGCGGTCAAATACAAATCCGCCGGCACGGTCGAGTTCATCGTCGACCAGAAGCGCAACTTCTACTTCCTGGAGATGAACACCCGACTGCAGGTCGAGCATCCGGTGACCGAGCTCGTGACCGGCCTCGATCTCGTCGAGCAGATGATCCGCGTTGCCGCCGGCGAGAAGCTGAAGCTCAAGCAATCCGAGCTGCGCCTGAAAGGCTGGGCGATCGAAGCCCGTGTCTATGCCGAGGATCCGTTCCGCAACTTCCTGCCCTCGACCGGCCGCCTCATCCGCTACGAGGAGCCCTCGACCGGGCCGTCGGTGCGGGTCGATTCCGGCGTCTATGAAGGCGCCGAGATCAGCATGTTCTACGATCCGATGATCGCCAAGCTGGTGACCTACGGCCAGGATCGGCCGGCGGCGGTCGCGGCGATGCGCGAAGCTCTGGACTCCTTCTATATCCGCGGCCTCGGTCACAATGTGCCGTTCCTCTCGGCGCTGATGGCGCATCCACGCTTCCAGGCCGGACGGCTCTCGACCGCCTTCATCGGAGAGGAATATCCCGGCGGCTTCCATGGCGTGACCCTGGATCCCGATGCGACCGCCGATCTGGTCGCGGTGATCGCGACGGTGCATCACCAATACGAGCGCCGCGCCCATGCGCGCCGGCCGCATTTCCAGGCCAAGGGCAGCAAGGTCGCCGGCGACTGGGTAGTGAAGCTCGACGGCGTGCCGCATTCCGCCTCGGTGGTCGATACTGCAGGCGGCTTCGCGGTGGTGGGCGACAAGACCAGCCGCGAGGTGATCAGCGCCTGGCAGCTCGGCGATCCGCTCTATCACGGCCGCATCGACGGCCGGCCGATCACGGTGCAGATCGACCGCAACGGCGTGGGCTATCGCGTGACTCACGGCGGCGCGACGGTGAAGGCCATCGTGCTGACGCCGCGGGCGGCGGCCCTCGATGCGCATATGCCGGAAAAGCAACCACCGGACATGTCGCGGTTTCTCCTCTCGCCGATGCCGGGCCTTCTCGTCAGCCTCGCGGTCCATCCGGAGGAGGAGGTGAAAGTCGGGCAGACCCTCTGCGTCGTCGAGGCGATGAAGATGGAGAACATCCTGAAAGCCGAGCGCGATGGCAAAGTGGCGAAGCTTCATGCCAAGCCTGGTGATAGCCTGGCGGTCGATCAGATCATTCTGGAATTCGCGTGAGCGCATGAGCGGCGCGCCGCTTCCCGAAGGCTGGAAAAGCGTGCGTCTGACGATCCGGGGCCGCGTCCAAGGCGTCTCCTACCGCTACTGGACCGTCACCGAGGCGACCGCACGCGGCTTGCACGGCTGGGTGCGCAATCGCCGCGACGGCAGTGTCGAGGCGTTCGTCTCCGGACTGGCCGCGACCGTGGACGAGATGATCGAGGCTTGCCGCCAAGGGCCTCGCGCCGCGCGGGTCACCGATATCGACATCCAGGAACAGACAACGCGCGCCGAAACCGGTTTCGAGCAGCTGCCCACGGCGTGACGGAGGGCGTCATGCCCGGGCTTGACCGGCATCTGGTTCCAGTCGGTGCGAGATTGCCGGGTCACGCCCGGCAATGACGGTCGTGCCTTACCAAACTCGCTAGGTTGTTGCACCAATACAGCCATGTTACCGTTCATGTTGCGCCGCAGCGATCGCGCGAGAGTTACAAGCGTAACGCTACCAGCGGTGTCAAAAAGAATGGAATGCACCGCTATCGCTTCGTCATCACCCGGCCGCTGCAGCTGATCCCGGTTCTATTCGGAATCAGCCTCGTCACGTTCGTGCTTACGCATATGATCCCGGGCGATCCGGCGCGGATCCTGCTCGGCATCCGCGCGACCGCCGAGGCGATCGCCGCGATCCACGAGAAGTTCGGCCTCGATAAGCCGCTCTTCGTCCAATACTTCTATTTCCTCAAGAATCTGCTGCAGGGCGATTTCGGGCGCTCGATCATCTACCGCGCGCCGGTCTTGGGCGTCGTTGCCGACCGCATCATGCCCACGCTGTCGCTCATCCTGCTCGCGGTGATCATTTCGGCGATCCTCTCGGCGATCCTCGCCAGTATCGCCGCGACCAGGCGCGGCGGCGGCACCGATCAGGCGATCCGGCTGTTCTCCACCATCGGCCTCGGCCTGCCGTCCTTCTGGCTGGGCATCGTCTTCATCATGGTCTTCAGCCTGGGAATGGGCCTGTTTCCGGTCTCGGGCTACGGCGATACGTTCCTCGATCGCCTGCACCATCTGATCTTGCCTGCGGCGACCCTCGCGGTCTCGCTGGTGCCGGTCATCACCCGGAATCTCCGCGCCAGCCTGATCGCCGAGAGCACGTCGGATTACGTGACCGCAGCGCGCGCCAAGGGCGTGCCGGCGAAAGTCATCTTCTTCGGCCATGTGTTCCGCAATTCGCTGCTGCCGACGATCAGCCTGTTCGGCGTCAATATCGGCTGGATGATCGGCGGCACCGTGGTGGTGGAGACCGTGTTCTCGGTCCCCGGCCTCGGCCAGCTCATGGTGAGCTCGATCTTCGCCCGCGATTACCTGGTGGTGCAGGCGGTGACGCTCGTCCTGGCGCTGGGCGTGGTCGCCACCAACTTCCTGGTCGATGTGGCGACCGCCGTCCTCGATCCCCGGGTGACGGTATGACCGCGATCGAGATTCCGGCGCCGCCCTCGCGCTGGCGCGGCATGTCCCTGCCCTGGACGGTGCCGACCGGCGCCGCGATCGTGCTGTTCTGGATCGCGGTGGCGGTGCTGTCGCCGCTGATCGCGCCCTCCGATCCGATCGGGCAGGACCTGTCCCAGACCCTGCAGCCGCCGAGCCTGGCGCATTGGCTGGGCACCGACAATTTCGGCCGCGACGTGCTGTCGCGCCTGATCTGGGGCACGCGCTACGACCTGATGATGGGCTTCTTCGGCGTGCTCTTCCCTTTCATCATCGGCGTCACGATCGGCGCCGTTGCCGGCTATTCCGGCGGCATCATCGACGCGGTGCTGATGCGGCTGCTGGACATCACCATCTCGTTTCCGTTCTTCGTCCTGATCATCGCCATCGTCGCGACCCTCGGGCCGGGCCTGAGCAGCTTCTACATCGCGCTGGCCCTGGTCGGCTGGGTCTCCTATGCGCGGCTGGTGCGGTCGCAATTCCTGGTGCTGAAGCAGTCGGATTTCGTGCTCGCGGCGCGCTGCCTGGGCTTCAGCCGGGCGCGGATCGTCTTCAAGCACATCCTGCCCAATGCGATCATGCCGGCCGTGGTCTTCTCGATGTCGGATGCCGTGCTGGACATCCTGCTCGGCTCGTCGCTCTCCTTCCTCGGCCTCGGCATCCAGCCGCCGACGGCGGAATGGGGCATCATGATCTCCGACGGCAAGAACTTCATCGCCCAGGCCTGGTGGATCTCGTTCTTCCCGGGCCTTGCCATCATCATCCTGGCGATCGGCTTCAGCTTCCTGGCCGACGGCTTCGCCGAACTGCTGGGGGCGAAGGACTGACATGGCGCTGCTCGAAGTCGAGGATCTGACCGTCGAGTTCGGCACCCGCGACGGGACCGTACGGGCGGTCGATCGCGTTTCCTTCGCGGTCGACAAAGGCGAGATCATGGGCCTGGTCGGTGAGAGCGGCTCTGGCAAGACCGTTTCGTGCCGGGCGATGCTGCATCTCCTGCCGGGCTGGCAGGTGCGCCGTGCCAGCGGCCGGGCGATGTTCGACGGCCAGGATCTGCTAACCGCCGATGAGGGAAAGCTGCGCGACCTGCACGGCCGGCGCATCGGCATGATCTTCCAGAACCCGGCCTCGCATCTGGACCCGCTGATGACCATCGGCCGCCAGGTCGCCGAACCGCTGATCTACCACAAGGGAATGAGCGCCAAGGAGGCGCGCGTCGAGGCGATCCAATTGCTGCGCCAGGTCGGCATTCCGGACCCGAAACGCGCCGTCGATGCCTATCCGCACCAGTTCAGCGGCGGCATGAAGCAGCGCGCGGTCATCGCCGGCGCCGTTGCGTGTCAGCCCGATCTTCTGGTGGCCGACGAGCCGACCACTGCGCTCGATGTGACGGTCCAGGCGCAGATCCTGCGCTTGCTGCTCGATCTGCGCGACCGGACGGGACTGGCGATCATCCTGATCACCCATGATCTCGGCGTCGTCGCCTCGACCTGCGATGCGGTGACGGTGATGTATGCCGGTCGCATCATGGAACGCGCGCCGAAGGCCGAGCTGATCCGGGCGCCGCGCCATCCCTATACGATGGGCATCATCCGCTCGCAGCCCAGCCGCGCCGAGCCGGGCAGGCCGCTGGATTCGATCGAAGGCCAGCTCCCGGCGCTGAGCGCGCTGCCGGAAGGCTGCCGCTTCCATCCGCGCTGCGAATACGCGATCGCGCCCTGCCGCAGCGGCGAGATCCCGCTCGATACCGTCGGTCCCGACCACGCCGCCGCCTGCATCCGCTGGCGCGAATTGCGGGGAGCGGCGGCATGAGCGCGATCCTGCAGGTGCGCGGCCTCGAAGTCCGCTACCGCGCGCGGAGCGGTAAGGGCCAGGTCTATGCGGTCAACGGCGTCGATCTCGAGATCGCCGAAGGCGAGACCTTGGGGCTGGTCGGCGAAAGCGGTTGCGGCAAGAGCACGCTCGGCCGTGCCATCCTGGCGCTGACGCCGGCGAGCGGCGGCTCGGTCCGGTTCCGGGGCCGCGAGGTGCTGGGCAAGACCACGCCCCCCGACTACCGGCGCAAGGCGCAGATGGTGTTCCAGGACCCGTTCGCGGCGCTCAATCCGCGGATGACCGTGTTCGAGACCCTGGCCGAGGTGCTGCAGGTCCATCGCATCGCGCCGGCCGCCGAGATTCCGGCAAAGGTCATCGACCTGATGGCGCAAGCCGGCTTGTCGCCGGAACTGGCGCATCGCAAGGCCCGCACGCTTTCCGGCGGGCAATGCCAGCGCGTCGGCATCGCGCGGGCGCTGGCGGTGGGTGCCGAGCTCATCATCGCTGACGAGCCCGTATCGGCGCTCGATGTCTCCATCCAGGCCCAAATCCTCAACCTGTTCTCCAAGCTGCAGCGTGAACGGCAGCTCGCGATCCTGTTCATCTCCCACGATCTCGGCGTGGTGCGCTATCTCTGCCGCCGCGTCGCGGTGATGTATCTGGGGCGCATCATCGAGCAGGGATCGGCGGAAGCCGTGTTCGCCGAGCCGCTGCATCCCTATACCCAGTCGCTGGCGGCGGCGATCCCCAAGATGGCGCCCGACGCGACCGTGCCCGGCGCGCCTCTGGGCGGCGAGCCGCCGAGCCCGCAGAACATTCCCGCCGGCTGCCCGTTCCACCCACGCTGCCCCA
The DNA here is from genome assembly GCA_035545355.1 of Dongiaceae bacterium. Classification (GTDB taxonomy): domain Bacteria; phylum Pseudomonadota; class Alphaproteobacteria; order Dongiales; family Dongiaceae; genus Dongia. The sequence continues at coordinate 5,754 of DASZYM010000142.1, read as the reverse complement.
AGGCGATGGATATCTGCCGTGTCGGCGCGCCGCCGCCGGCTTACGAGGTCGGGGGGCGCCGGGTCTGGTGCCATCTCTACGCGTCGAACGAAGTGTCTATTCAGGTGCAGGGAGCCGCATGACGGCCTTTTGAAAGGGAGACGAACCATGCCTAAAACACGGATGAACTTGGCGGCGATGCTGCTCGCCGGAGCGGCGATGGCGCTGGCCTTGCCGGCCTACGCCGACAGCGTGCTGAAGATCGCCCGCGATCAGGACAACACGACCTTCGACCCGATCAAGACCATCCAGAACTCCGACATCTGGGTGATGGACAATATGAACGCCAACCTGGTCCGCGTGACCAAAGACGGCGTCGGGCTGGAGCCCGATCTCGCCGAGAAATGGACGCTCGCGCCCGACAACGTGACCTACACCTTCACCTTGCGCGACGGGCTGAAGTTCAGCGACGGCAGCCCGATCAAGGCCAGCGACGTGAAGTTCAGCCTGGAGCGGCTGCGCGACACCAAGGATTCGGTGATGGGCAGCATGTACAAGATCATCACCAAGATCGACGTGCCCGACGACAAGACCGTCGTCATCACCACCGACAAGCCCTCGGCGCCGCTGCTCTCGACTCTGGCGATGTTCGCCGCCTCGATCGTGCCGGAGAGCGTGGTGAAGGCGGAAGGCGACGATTTCGGCACCAAGCCGATCGGCGCCGGCGCCTTCGTCCTCAAGGACTGGGCCCATGGCGACAAGGTCGAGCTGGTGAAGAACCCGAACTATTGGGAAGCCTCGCGCGTGAAGCTCGACGGCGTGCAATGGCTCTACGTGCCCGACGACACCACCCGCATGCTGAAGCTCAAAGCCGGCGAGGTGGACGCGGCGATCTTCGTGCCGTTCAACATGGTCGGCGATCTGCAGAAGGATCCGAACATCGACGTGCATCTCGATCCCTCGAGCCGCGAAGACTTCATGATTATGAACGAGGCGAAGAAGCCGCTCGACAACGTGAAGGTGCGCCAGGCGATCTGCCAGGCGATCGACCGCGAGGCGATCGTGAAGGCGGTGTTGTTCGGCAACGGCAAGGTCGCCAATTCCTTCATCCCCGGCGGCGCGCTCTATTACAATCCGGACAACCCGACCTGCAAATACGATCCGGATGCGGCGAAAAAGCTTCTGGCCGATGCCGGGGCGAGCAACTTGAGCTTCAAGCTGCTGATCGACGCCGGCAACAGCGTCAACGACCAGAACGCGGTGCTGATCAAGAACGACCTCGCCAAGGTCGGCATCAACATCGACATCGTGAAGGAAGAAGCCGGGCAGGAATGGGATTCGACCGTTGCCGGCGACTACGACCTCTCGATCGAGTACTGGACCAACGACATCATCGATCCTGACGAGAAGGCGACCTTCGCGCTCTACGGCAAGGACGACAACAAGTCGTTCTACACCAACTACAACAATCCGCACGTCACCGAGCTGATCGACCAGGGCCGCGAGGAGATGGACAAGGACAAGCGGACCGCGATCTACAACGAGATTCAGAAGATCGCATCGGACGATGCCTTCTGGGTCGATCTCTATTACAGCCCGTTCCGCAACGCCTCGCGCAAGAACGTGAAGGGCTTCTACCAGAATCCTACCGGCCGATTCATGCTGGAGGATACTGAGATCTCGCAATAACGGTGTGGGTGAGGGTCTTTGCTTGAGAAGTCTCAGGCAGCGTCAAGGCCCTCACCCTACCCTCTCCCTACGGGCGAGGGAGCGCTGCTTCACCAGTCTTCTCACTCGGAGTCATTGAGCGCTCGATGAACCCTCTCGCCCGTAGGGAGAGGAGAGGGCAGGGGTGAGGGTCTGGCCGCAGCCTGAGGCCTATCCGAAGATCGCACTGAACTCCGACTGCAACGCCGCGTCCAGCGCCTCGCGCGAAACATCGCGTCCCAAAGCCGCCAGCGACGTCACCCCGAACGGCTGATCCTGGGTCTCGGCGATGCCGCAGGGCACGATGCCGCCGAAGTGACTCAAGTCCGGATCGCGATTGATCGCGATGCCATGGAACGTCACTCCATGGCGGACCCGCACGCCCAAAGCCGCGATCTTGTCCTCGCGGCCGCCATTCGCCACCCAGATGCCGATGCGGCCGTCGCGGCGCTCGCCTTTGACGTCGAACCGCGCCAAGGTCCGGATGATCCATTCCTCGAGGTCGTGCACATAACGTCGCAGGTTGCCGCCGCGCGCGGCGAGGTCGAGCATCACATAGCCGATCCGCTGCCCCGGTCCGTGATAGGTGAACTGTCCGCCGCGGCCGGCCTCGTAGACCGGGAAACGGTCGGGCAGCAGCAGGTCGGCCGGCTTGGCGCTGGTGCCCGCCGTGTAGAGCGGGGGATGTTCCAGCAGCCAGACCTGTTCCGGGGCGGTCCCGGCATGGATCGCGGCGACCCGGGCCTCCATCGCCGCAAGAGCCACCGGATAGTCCTCCAAACCCGCGGAAATCCGCCATTCCGGGGGCTTGGGTGACAGTTTCGGGAGGGCCATTCCGGGGTGCTTTCCGCTTGATCGCGTTCGGGCGATTTGCTATTCCCCCCGCCTGGATTAGGCAAGGGGCCAGCCTGTCTCCTCAGGTCCCTTGATCCCGCTGCGGTCGTGGCGGAACTGGTAGACGCGCAGCGTTGAGGTCGCTGTGGGGCAACCCGTGGAAGTTCGAGTCTTCTCGACCGCACCAATCCTTCCTTCTCGACAACTCAGCTATCTCGGCAGGACGGGCGCGGCGCAGTAGCGCCCGCGCGCGCCGCCGTTATAATCCCGCCGCGACTGGAGATTCTCCCACAAAAGGAACCGGGGACGGCATGGCGGATGACAGCCTGAAGGCGGGCGCGCTCGAATATCATCGTAGGCCGAAGCCCGGAAAACTGGCGATCGTCGCCACCAAGCCGCTGGCCAACCAGCGCGATTTGGCCCTGGCCTATTCCCCCGGCGTCGCCGCCGCCTGCGAGGCGATCGTCGCCGATCCGGGCGCGGCCGCCGAGGTCACCAGCCGCCAGAACCTGGTCGCCGTCGTCACCAACGGCACCGCGGTCCTGGGCCTGGGTGCGATCGGCCCGCTGGCCGCCAAGCCGGTGATGGAGGGCAAGGCGGTCCTCTTCAAGAAATTCGCCGATATCGACGTCTTCGACCTGGAGATCAACGAGACCGACCCCAAGAAGCTGGTCGATATCGTCGCCAGCCTCGAGCCTTCGTTCGGCGGCATCAACCTCGAGGATATCAAGGCGCCGGAATGCTTCGAGATCGAGCAGAAGCTGCGCGATCGGATGAAGATCCCGGTGATGCATGACGACCAGCACGGCACCGCGATCATCGTCGCCGCGGCGCTGATGAACGGCCTCGAAGTGGTCGGCAAGCCGCTCGACCGGGTGAAGCTGGTGACCTCCGGTGCCGGCGCCGCGGCGCTGGCCTGCCTGGACCTGCTGGTGGCGCTCGGGATTCCGATCGAGAACATCCTCGTCACCGACATCGCCGGCGTGGTCTATGAGGGTCGCAAGGAGCTGATGGATCCGCGCAAGGCCAAGTATGCGCGCAAGACCAATGCGCGCACGCTCGCCGATGCGATCAAGGGCGCCGATGTCTTCCTCGGCCTCTCGGCGCCCGGCGTGCTGAAGCCGGACATGGTCGCCAGCATGGCGGGGCGGCCGATCGTCTTCGCGCTGGCCAATCCGACGCCGGAGATCATGCCGGAAGAGGTGAAGGCGGTCCGCCCGGAGGCGGTGATCGCCACCGGGCGCAGCGACTATCCGAACCAGGTCAACAACGTCCTCTGCTTCCCCTATATCTTCCGCGGCGCGCTCGATGTCGGCGCGACCACGATCAACGAGGAGATGAAGATCGCCTGTGTGAAGGCGATCGCGCGCCTGGCGCGTGCCGAGGTCTCCGATGTCGCGCTCACGGCCTATGGCGGCGAGGCGCCGCAATTCGGCGCGGAATACCTGATCCCGCGGCCGTTCGATCCGCGCCTGATCATGGAGATCGCGCCCGCGGTCGCCAAGGCGGCGATGGAGAGCGAGGTCGCGACCCGGCCGATCACCGACTGGGCGGCCTATCGGTCGCGGCTGGAGCAGTTCGTGTTCCGCTCCGGCCTGATCATGAAGCCGCTGTTCGAGCGGGCGCGCAACGAGCCCAAGCGCGTGGTCTATGCCGAGGGCGAGGAGGAGCGCGTGCTCCGCGCGGTGCAGACCGCGGTCGATGAGGGCCTGGCCAAGCCGATCCTGATCGGCCGCCGCGCGGTCGTGGAGAAGAGGATCGAGCGCCTCGGCCTGCGCCTGACGGCCGGCACCGAGTTCGAGCTGGTCGATCCGGAGAACGATCCCCGCTACAAGGAATACTGGACGCTCTACCACAGCCTGACCGAGCGCCGCGGCGTCTCGCCGGATGCCGCGCGCGACATCGTCCGCACGCGCCCGACGGTGATCGCCGCGCTGATGGTCAAGCGCGGCGAGGCCGATGCCATGCTCTGCGGCACGGTCGGCCGCTTCCACCGGCATCTGGAGCATGTGGGCTCGGTGATCGGCCGCGCCCATGCGACCCGCGCCTTCGCCACCATGACGGCGATCATCCTGCCGACCGGCACCTACTTCCTCGCCGATACCGAGGCCAATGTCGATCCGACCGAGGATGAGATCGCCGAGACCGCGGTGCTCTCGGCCGCGGCCATCCGGCGTTTCGGCATCGTGCCCAAAGTGGCGCTGCTCTCGCATTCCAACTTCGGTACCGACAACTCGGCCTCGGCACGCAAGATGCGCCGTGCGCTCGGCCTGGTGCTGCAGCGCGATCCCGATCTCGAGGTCGAGGGCGAGATGCGGGCCGACAGCGCCGTCGATGAGGCGGTGCGCGAGCGGCTGTTCCCGAGCTCGCGTCTCAAAGGCAAGGCCAACCTGCTGGTGATGCCGAACCTCGACGCGGCGAATATCGCGCTCAACCTGCTGCGGCATCTGGGGCAGGGGACCTCGATCGGGCCGATCCTGCTCGGCGCGGCTGAGCCGGCGCATGTGCTTTCGCCCACGCTGACCGTGCGCGGCATCGTCAACAGGACGGCGATCGCCGTGGTCGAGGCACAGGAACGCGCGGCCCGCGGCCGACGTAGCGCCGATCACGGCGGGGCGGAGTGAGCGAGGAGCCCGGCCTCAAGGACACCGAACGCACGCCCATCGTCGAGACGGTGGACGAGGAAGAGCTCTACGGCCCGTCGCAAGAGCTGCTGGAAAACGTCAAGGCGGCGCTGAACGAAGCCGATATCGCCCAGGTCGAGGCGCTGATCGAGCCGCTGCATCCGGCCGACGTCGCCGACCTGATAGAACATCTCGATCCCGAGGAGCGGCGGCTGTTCCTCGAGATCACCCGCCATGTGATCGAGCCCGAGACCATCTCCCATCTCGAGGACACGCTCCGCGAGGAGGTGGTCGAGACCATGCGGCCCGAGGAGCTGGCCGAGGTGGTGACCGGGCTCGACACCGACGACGCGGTGGACATCCTCGAGGACCTGGAGCCCGATCGGCAGCAGCAGGTGCTGGAAAGCCTGCCGCAGGAGGAGCGCACCGCGCTCGAAGAGGGCCTCACCTATCCCGAGGACAGCGCCGGCCGTCTGATGCAGAAGGAGCTGGTCGCGATCCCGCTGCACTGGACCGTCGGCGAGACCATCGACTACCTGCGCAGCGCCAAGGACCTGCCGGACGACTTCTACAGCCTCTACGTCGTCGATCGGATGAACCGGCCGGTCGG
>DASZYM010000141.1:0-3408 GCA_035545355.1 Dongiaceae bacterium | reverse complement strand
TATTCTGGGCGCGGGCATGGCAGGCCAGGTGCACGGTGACGCCTTCGGGCAGCGGCGTCATCGCGGGCGCGCCTTCCTTCTTCATCACATCGACCACATATTCGTCGATGTCCCAGGTGTGTTCGGCCAGCGTCTTCACATCGGGATTGTCCGGCGCGATCAACGCCCATTCAAACTTGAGCATCAGGCCGCAGGAGGCGGTGAGGGCGACGATGTCGTAGCCCTGGTCGATCAGCTTCACCAGCTCCTTCGCCACCTTGGCGGCGTTGGACGAGACGCGCTCCAGTTCGGCCTGTTCCAGGAAAGGCATGCCGCAGCAGCCGGGATAGGCCACTGTGGTTTCGACGCCCAGATGGTTCAGCACCGCCCGCGCCGCCATGCCGGTGGTGGGCTTGTTGTAGTTGACGAAGCAGGTGGCATAGAGGGCGGCCTTGCGTTTGCCGCGCGCCGGGCCCGCCGCGTTGGGCTGGACGGGCTCCTGCTTCGCGGCGGAAACGAACGTCCGGCCGTGGAATTTGGGCAGCGTCGCGGCACGGTCGATGCCCGTGACGTTCTCGATCACGGTGCGCATCGGCTTGTTCTTGACATCGCCGGCCCAGTTGATGACGGGCGCGACGGCACGCGCCAGGGTGCCGTTGCGGTCCATCTCCGCCAGTTGCCGCTGGGTGAATTCCTTGTTGTAGCCTTCCTTCTGCGCTTCCGCGTAGCGGTGGCGCAGCATCAGGTGCGGGAAATCCAGCATGAAGGGATGCGGCGGCACATAAGGGCATTTGGTCATGAAGCACATGTCGCAGAGCGTGCAGGCTTCCACGACCGGCTTGAAATCCTCCGATTTCAGATGCTCGACATCCTCTTCGGGGCTGGCGTCGATCAGGTCGAACAGCCGCGGAAAGGAATCGCAGAGGTTGAAGCAGCGGCGGCAGCCATGGCAGATGTCGAAGACCCGGCGCATCTCCGCGTCCAGCTTCGCCGGATCGGCGAAGTCGGGATTGCGCCAGTCGATGATCTGGCGGGTGGGGGCGCCGAGACTGCCTTCGCCGGTCATGAAATCTCCGCGGTGTCATCCCCGGCGAGCGCGCGGTGAAACCGCGCGCGAGGGAAGGGGAGCCAGGCTGTTGAAACCAGCCGGATGTTGAAAGCCTGGATCCCCTTCCCTCGCGGCTGGCCGCCGCTCGCCGGGGATGACGGCGCGCTATGGCGCGCTGTCATTTGCCGAGAGTATCGAGCGCCTTCTGGAAGCGGCCGGCATGGGACTTCTCGGCCTTGGCCAGGGTCTCGAACCAGTCGGCGATCTCGTCGAAGCCTTCCTCGCGCGCGGTGCGGGCCATCCCCGGATACATATCGGTGTATTCATGGGTCTCGCCGGCGATCGCGGCCTTCAGGTTCGGCGCGGTGGCGCCGATCGGCAGGCCGGTCGCGGGATCGCCGACCGTCTCGAGGAATTCGAGATGGCCGTGCGCATGGCCGGTCTCGCCTTCGGCGGTCGAGCGGAACACCGCGGCGACGTCGTTGTAGCCTTCGACATCGGCCTTTTGTGCGAAATAGAGATAGCGGCGGTTCGCCTGGCTCTCGCCGGCAAACGCGTCCTTCAGGTTCTTCTCGGTCTTGGAGTTCTTCAGCTGGGCCATGTTCTGCTCCCTTCCATGGTTGTGGTTTCGTATTGGGCAGGCGATGCAGGCGAGCGCCGCACCGATGATCCGGACCGATCATAGACCAGGGGCGGACCCCCCTGTCAACAAATTAGAACCGGTCTAAAACGACAGACCGAGGACTGAAACAAAAGGATAAAGCGTCAGTCTTTGGCGACGCGGACGATGACTTCGACCCGGGCGATCCGGGTCCCTTGCGGCGGCTCTGGCAGCTTCGACAGGGCGACGGAATCGCCCGGAATGTCCTGCAGGTCGCCGTCGGCTTCGATGAAGAAGTGGTGGTGATCCGAGGTGTTGGTGTCGAAATAGGAGCGCCCGGGCTGCACCACGACCTCGCGCAGCAAACCCGCCGCGGTGAACTGGTGCAGGGTGTTGTAGACGGTGGCCAGGGAGACGCGGATCCGGCCCTGGCTGGCCTCCTGGTGCAACTGCTCCGCGGTCACGTGGCGGTCGCCCGTCTCGAACAGCAGCTTGGCCAGCGACATGCGCTGGCGCGTCGGACGGAGCCCGGCGGAGCGCAGCTTCTGCACGATCGGCGCAAAGGGGCGAGGATCGACCATATCGGAATATTGCATAGTTTCCGGTGGGTTGGAATGCCTTTTTAAAATCGTTCGCAATTGCGTGAACGGCAACGCCGCGTCATCCGCGGCCTCACTTCTTCAGCAGAGCCAGCCTGGCATGGGCGGCGTCGTATTCGAGGTAGTCGTACATCTTGGCGCCGAGGACATCGGTCATCGCCGCGCGCGCGGTCTCGGCATCGCCGGCGAGGTAGGCGAGCTCGCCGCGATAGAAGTCGATCTCGGAGAGCCGGCCGGCGAGGTCGCCGCTGTCGGTGCCGCCGGCATCCTGGCGCAAGGTGGCTTCGGTGATCCGGCCGGCGGCGAATTTCAGCAAGGGCGCCGGCCAGTCCTCGTCGCCGAACTGCTTGATGGCGCCCGCGAGAGTCTGCTGGGCGGCGTCGCCATCGCCCTGGGCCTTCTCCACCAGGGCCTTCCACAGCCACCAGTATTCGTAATCCGGATCGTTCTTCATGGCGCGGCCGATCAGGTCGAGGGCGCGGTCGTAATGGCCGCCGAAATATTCGACGAAGACGCCGGTATCGCCCCAATAGCCCTCGTTGAGCTGAAGCGCGCGGTCGATATCGGCATTGGCCGCGGGCACGTCGCCTTTCTCCAGCAGAAGAGCCGCCCGCCCGTCGTAATAGCGCCAATCATCGCCCTTGGCCGAGATCGCGCGGGAGAGATCGTCGAGCGCCGAATCGAAATCGCCGAGATCGGCGGTCACCGAGCCCAGCCGGAACAGGATTTCCGGATTGGACGGCTGGAGCTTCGCCGCCTTCTCGAAGGCGCTGCGGCCCGACGTGTATTCGTCCTGCTCCACATCCATGAGGCCGATATAGTAATAGGCTGCGACATTGTTCGGGTCCCGCGCCAGCGCCTCGTGGAAGGCGTGCGACGCACCGTCCTCGTCCTTGCCGTCGTAATCGGCGATGCCGAGATCGACCAGAGCCGAGATATGGTCGCCGTCGTTGAGCTTGTCGGAATTGACCAGGCGCTGGCAGGCCGCCGCCCGCGCCTCCGCCGATTGGCGCGAAGCCGGCACACAGGTCGCCTCGTCTTGTGCGATCGTGGGTGCGGCGGACGGCGAAGCGGGCGCCTGGGCGGCCGGCGCTTGCGAAGCCGGCGCCGGAGAGGCCGGCGCGGGCGGCGCAACGAATGCCACCTGGTTGCCATCACCGGCCGTGCTGGTGGAGCGCGGC
>DASZYM010000140.1:0-6652 GCA_035545355.1 Dongiaceae bacterium | reverse complement strand
TTGAGCTCGTACGAGCTGTCGACCGGCACGAGCGGCATCAGCTTGCCGCGGTACTGCACGACCGGCCGGCCGTCGCTGAATTCGATCGACTTGCCGTCGACCTCTTCCAGGCGTGCGATGAGCGACAGCGGCACGGCCTTCGGCGCGGCGTTGCCGGCGCGGAACAGGATCAGCGGCACCTTCTCGCCGCTGCGGCCGTCGCGCACCTGCTGCTGCTCCGCGGTCTCGCCGTGGGTGGCGTTGATCTGGCCCGACGCCGAGGCGATGCCGTTCGGGTCGAGGATCATGATCACGCTGCCGTCGCCGAGGATGGTGTTGCCGGAGAACATCGAGATGTCGCGCAGGATCGGCGCCACCGGCTTCACCACGATTTCCTCGGTGTCGAACACGCGATCGACCATGATGCCGAAGGAGTAGGTGCCGACCTGGGCCACCACGATGAAGCTGCCCTGGCCGGGCTGCTCGTCGTTGCTGTCGAGCTTGAGCAGCTTGCGCAGCGACACCAGCGGCAGCAGGCGGTTGCGCAGGCGCAGGACCGGCGTGTCCTTGATCTGCTCGACCGTCGTGTCGGAGTTCGCGGCGGCGCGGACCAGCTCGACCACGCTGATCTGCGGGATCGCGAAGCGCTCGCCGGCGCACTCGACGATGAGGGCGGAGACGATCGCGAGCGTCAGCGGGATCTTGATGACGAAGGTGGTGCCCGCGCCTTCCGTCGAGCGCATCTCGATGGTGCCGCCGATCTTCTCGATATTGGTGCGGACCACGTCCATGCCGACGCCGCGACCGGAGACGCTGGTCACCTTGGCGGCGGTGGAGAAGCCGGCCTTGAAGATGAACTGCTGGATCTGCTGCAGGCTCATCTCGGCCAGCTCGGACTCGGAGGCGAGGCCGTTCTGGAGCGCCTTGGCCTTGATCTTCTCCGTCGACAGGCCTTTGCCGTCGTCGGCGATCTCGATGATGATGTGGCCGCCCTCGTGATAGGCGTTGAGGGTGATCTTACCGGTCTCGGGCTTGCCGATGCGCCGGCGCTCGTCCGGCGTCTCGAGCCCGTGATCCGCCGAGTTGCGCACCATGTGCGTCAGCGGATCCTTGATCATCTCGAGCACCTGGCGATCGAGCTCGGTCTCCTGACCGATCATCACCAGGTCGATCTTCTTCTTCAATTCGTGGCTGAGGTCGCGCACTAGGCGTGGCAGCTTGGCCCAGGCATTGCCGATCGGCTGCATGCGGGTCTTCATCACGCCTTCCTGCAGTTCGGAAGTGACGTGATTGAGACGCTGCAGCGGGGCGGCGAACTCGCTGTCCTTCTGCTTGCGCAGGATCTGGAGCACCTGGTTGCGGGTCAGCACCAGCTCGCTGACCATGGTCATCAGGTTCTCGAGCAGCTCGACATTGACGCGGATGGTCTGGTTGGCGACCGATTCCTCGCCTTCCTTCTTCGCGGCGGCGGCGGGCTTCGCCGCGGCCTTGGCGACCGGCTCGGCCACCGCCTCTTCCTTGACGGCGGCCGGCGCGGCTGCAGCGGCGGCGGCCCCGCCGGTGACCTCGTCGCGGGTCGCGAACACCATGCCCATGATGCGGGTCGAGAGATCGGCCGAGACTTCGAGCAGGTTGAGCGCCGCCTGCAGATGGCCGCAGGCCGCATCGAACTGGCCGTCATTGAAGCCGCGATCGATCAGCACCGACTTGGCGCTGGAATCCGGACCGCCGCAGAGCTTGGCGAGGTAGTCGCGCATCTGGCCTTGCAGGTGGTCGATATTGGCGCCCTCGAAGAGCTGCTTCACGCGGAGGTCGCCGACCATGCGGTTGAAGAACACCTCGACGGCCGCGTCGATCGTGCCCATTCCGCCGATCTGTTCGTAGATGGAAGCGCCGCTCACGGGCGCCGCGGCGGGAGCCGGCGCTGCGGCGGGTGCGGGAGCGGCCGCGGCGGGGCTGGCCCCGCCTTCGGCAAAGGCATTGAGACGCTTGATGAGATCGCTGTCGTCGCCCGCGGGCTCCGCGCCGGTGGCTTCCAGGTCGCCCATCAGGGTGCGGATGCGGTCCAGGCATTCGAGGATGAGCGAGACCGCTTGAGGCGTCACGTCGAGCTCGCCGTCGCGCACCTTGCCGAGCACGTTCTCGCCGGCATGGGCCACGGATTCGAGCCGCGACAGAGCGAGGAACCCGCACGTCCCCTTCACCGTGTGGACGAGCCGGAAGATGTTCCCCAGCAATTCCGTGTCGTTCGGATTCTGCTCGAGCTTCACCAGCTCGACGTCGAGAACGGCGAGGTTCTCCGAGCTTTCGGTCAGAAATTCCTTCAGAAGATCATCCATGGCTCTCGCCCTGTTTCGGATCGCACGGATCCACCGCCCGACCGCTCTTCGGCGGCCGGTTTGCGGGGGCAGATTTTCAGAAAAGGATTAACATTGGATGAAGTCGAAAGGCCGGAAACCCCAGCATTTCCGCCACTAGGCGGCCCGTTTGGCCGACAGGACCGCGGTGCCTGTTCCGGGCTGCGCGACCGTCAGGCGATAGTTCTGCCGGCTGGCGATAAGGCCCGTGAGATAGGGCTGGATGTTGTGCGCGCTGACCTCGATTCCGGCCCGGTCGAGCCGGATCAGCCGTTCGGCGTCTTTCGGACAGGCGGCCTGCTGTCCCTCGGCCATGACCTGGAACCCCGACTCGTTCTCGGCGGTGAGCGTCAAGGCGCCGCCCCGCGGCAGCCATTCGGAAACCGTCAGGATCGCGTTCAGGACCAGCTTGCCATAGCCCGCGGGCCAGTCGATTCCGCGGGCCGCGGAGGCGGTCAGGGTCAGGCGATTGGCGTCGAACGCCTCGGTGGCGAGCTTGACCGCCTCGTTCACCCCGAAAGCGGGCTGGTTGCCGGCATTGCCGTAGGCACAGCGATAGAGTTGCAACAAAGCGGCCGCGCGGGTGCTGCTGTCCTCGACCAGGCGCCGGGCATCGTCCAGCAATTCCTGATCGGCCTCCTCGGCCATCAGCTCCAATCCGTTACCGACCGCACCGATCGGGCTGATCAGGTCATGGCACAGCCGCGAACAGACGAGTTCCAGAACCTGGAGGTCGATATCCATTAGCCATTCCCCTGCAATCGACACACGAGTTTACCGGTTTCGTCAGTTTCGGCTAACAGTACTTTCGCGATGACCGTCACCATTCCGCTCGCTCCGGGCACCTTTGTCCGGCACCCGCACCGCCCGGATTGGGGCCTGGGCCAGGTCCAATCGGTCGTGGGCAACCGGGTCACCGTCAACTTCGAGGGCGCGGGCAAGGTCGTCATCATGAGCGACCGCGTCACGCTCGAACCCGATGACGGCAAGGACCACCCTAGGAATTAAGCGCCCAGGATCTCCCGCGCGGCGTCGAGATCGCTCGGCGTGTTGACGTTGAAGAACGGGTCCGATGGCCCGCCGTCGAAGCTGACCACCCGGGTGTTCACCCGATCGATCCAGGCCTCGACCTTGCGCAAGCCGTCGCGCACCGCAGCCTCGAGCAATGGCCGGTGCTCGAGCGGCCAGAGACCGACCACCGAATGCCGGCGGCCGTCCCGCCCCGCCACGGCCGAATCGCCCGGTGCGCGAATCGCCGCCTGAAGGCGCGCGACCAGATCCGGCGGCAAGAACGGCGTATCCGAGGGTGCGGTCAGCACATGCGTCGCGTGCGGCGCGATCTCTTCGGCCCATGAGAAAGCCGCCAGGATGCCTACCAGCGGTCCGGCAAAGCCGGGAATGGGATCGGGCACGACCCGAAGGCCGAAAGCCGCGAATCGCGCCGGGTCACCATTGGCATTGAGCGCGAGGGCGGAAACCTGCGGGCGGATCCGGTCGATGACATGGCCGAGGACCGGCCGGTCGCCGAGCTGCAGCAAGCCCTTGTCGCCACCACCCATGCGGCGGGACAGGCCGCCCGCCAGGATCATCGCGGGGATGCGTTCGGGGGGCAAAGCTGCCTTGGTCAATTCATCCTGGGGCAAATCGATCTTTTCTACCATCCGCTCCTGTGCAACCTTCTCAGGGCACCATTTGTTGTCATCACGCGCAACGAGGAAGGCTGACCCTCATGATCCGCTCTCGTGTCCGTCGCTCGGCTCTTGCGGCCGCGACTCTGCTCGCCGGGGCGCTTGGCCTCGCCGCCTTTTCCGCCAATCCGGCGCGCGCGGATAATGTACCAGACGTTCTGCCCTCGCATGCAGAGCTCGACATCCCCGCCATCGCCGAGAAGCAGGCCGGCTGGAGCTGGGCCGCGGTCGGACAGATGGTGATGGACTATTACAACATCCCGCCGCTCTACGGCCCCGACAACTGGCAATGCAGCCTGGCCGATTATCTGACCGGCGTTCAGGCCTGCGAAGCGCCCAAGGGCATGTCCGCCGAGCAGGCGAGCCTGAAGCTGATCCAGGGCTACCCCGCCTTCGCCCACAAGTTCTTCGGCGAAGACCCGGTGGTGATGCGCTATCAGCAGCACAAGGTGCTCTCCCCGATCGATGCGATCCACGAGATCCGCTTCGAGCGTCCGTTCATCGCCGTCGTGCAGCCGCCGAAAATGACCGATGCCGACAAGGGCGGGAATGCGGTCGTGCTGGTGGTCGGCTACGAGGGCGGTACGGACAACCTCAAGCTCATCGTCAACGACCCGCGCACCTATTCGGTCGGCGCCGATCCCTATGTCGATGCCGGCGCGGAGAAGCGGGACGTCAACGGCCAGTATGCGATCGGCTATAACGACTTCGTCCAGCAGATGAAGTGGACCGCCACCATCGACTGGATCAAGCCGCAGTAGACTGGACCGGCCGAACCACGCATAACAGGGGCGGCGCGCATCGGACGCGCCGCCTTTTCGTTTGACGGCGAGCCGCAGCCTTTCCCGCATGACGCCATGCCTCCTTCTCTGATCGCGACCTGTGCGATCGCGGCCTTTGCCGCCGTGGGCGTCGTCATCCGGCCGTTCCGCCTGCCCGAAGCGGTCTGGGCGGTCATCGCCGCCGCCCTCCTCGTTGCCTTCGGCCTGTTGCCGCTGGAGGGCGCCTGGGCCGGCATCGCCAAGGGCACCGACGTCTATCTCTTCCTGGTCGGCATGATGCTGATCGCCGAGATCGCGCGCGAGGAGCGGCTGTTCGACTGGCTGGCCGCGATCGCCACGCGCATGGCAAAGGGCTCCCCCCTGCGACTCTTCGCGCTGATCTACATCGTGGGCACGGTGGTCACCGCGTTCCTCTCCAACGATGCGACGGCGGTGGTGCTGACGCCGGCGGTCGCCGCCTCGGCGCGGACGGCAAAGGTCAAGGATCCGCTGCCCTATCTGCTGATCTGCGCGCTGATCGCCAATGCGGCCTCGTTCGTGTTCCCGATCTCCAATCCGGCGAACCTGGTGATCTATGGCGGCACGATGCCGCCGCTGCTGGAATGGCTGCCGCAATACCTGCTGCCCTCGGCCGCCTCGATCGTCGTGACCTTCGTGCTGCTGCTGCTGACACAGCGCCGCGCGCTCCGGGATCCGATCGCACCCGATGTGCCGATCCCGCACCTGCCGCTCGGTGGACGGCTCGCGGCGATCGGCATCGTCGCCACCACGATCGTCCTGCTGACCGCCTCCGCGCTCGACTGGCCGCTCGGCCTGCCGACGGCGCTGGCCGGCGCCGCCACCGCATCGGCCGTGGTGATCCGCGAGCAGAAGACGCCGTGGAAGACCCTGAAGCATATCTCCTGGAGCGTGCTGCCGCTGGTGGCCGGCCTCTTCGTCATCGTCGAGGCGTTGGATCGCGCCGGTGTGATCGGCATGCTGCGCGATCAGCTCCACCTCCTCGCCCGGCATTCGGTCGCCACCGCGGCCTGGGCGACCGGCGCCGCGGTCGGGATCGGCAGCAATCTCATCAACAACCTGCCCGTGGGCCTGATCGCCGGCAGCACCGTGCAGTCCGATGGCTTACCGCCGGAAGTCACCCGCGCGGTGCTGATCGGCGTCGATGTCGGCCCCAATCTCTCGGTGACCGGATCGCTGGCCACGATCCTGTGGCTGATCGCGCTCCGGCGCGACGGCCATCACGTGGGCGCGCTCGATTTCCTGAAGATCGGCATCCTGGTCATGCCGCCGGCTCTGATCGCGGCGCTCGCGGTATCCTTCGCGTTTTAGTACGGCGTGCCGTCGCGATGGGTGTATTTGGCCGGGCCGCTTCCCGGCGCGACCATATCGAGGTCCGGGTAGTCGCAGGCATCACCCTCGATACGGCTGCCGACTTCGAGCACGACGGCGTCGGCGCCGGAACGGTTCTGCAGGCAATGTCCGTTCCGCTCGCCGGCCTTGAAGCCGGCGCAATCGCCCGCGCGCAGAATCTCCTCGCCGTCATCGGTGACCAGCACCACCTCGCCGGAAACGACGAAGACGAACTCGTCTTCCCCGGTATGCCAATGGCGCTGCGACGACCAGACGCCGGGCGCCAGTCTCAGCAGGTTGACGCCGAACTGGGTGAGGTCCGCGGCATCGCCCAGCCGCTTGCGCTCGCGGGCCCGGCATTGCGCGTCATGCGGGGGCGGATAGCCGGCGCCGATCCTGGCCACGAGTCCTGCGATATCAATGCGTTTGCCCATGTCTCTTCCCTGCCGCTTGACTTTCTCCCGCTTCTCTACCATATCAGCGGCGCAATTCTCGC
>DASZYM010000139.1:0-8555 GCA_035545355.1 Dongiaceae bacterium | reverse complement strand
CTATGGCTGGGTGTGGAAGTCGCTGGTGCAGCGCGCCGGGGGCGACGTCGCGGGCGCAAACCAGAGCCTGGCCGACGGATTGAAGGCGATCAAGCCAACCGACTGGCCGACGCCGCTCCTGCAGTTCATGTCGGGGAAGATCTCGGAAGAGCGGATGCGCGTCCTCGCCAATTCCGGCGACCTCAAGACCCGGAACGAACGGCTCTGCGAGGTCAGCTTCTATCGGGGCGAACTGGCCTACCTCGCCGGCGACAAGGACACGGCGCGTGCGGCGATGCAGGTCGCCCTCGGCACCCGGATCTACTATTACGTCGAATATGCGGCCGCGAAGGCGCGGCTTGCCCGGCTTGGCCAATAGCCCCGTCGGCCCACTTGCGAATGGTTATAAAAAGCGGTTCCAACACCCCGGAAAACATGCGATATTTCTGCCATGAGCATGCTTGACAACCGGCCCTTCACGCCGATCGTGCAGAAGCTGCGCGCCGCGGGGCTCCGCCCGACGCGCCAGCGCATGTCGCTGGCCAAGCTGCTGTTCGAGCCGGGCGACCGCCATGTGACGGCCGAGCAGCTCCATCAGGAGGCGGCCGCAGGCCGCATCCGGGTCTCGTTGGCCACGGTCTACAATACGCTGCATCAGTTCACCGCGGCGGGGCTGCTGCGGGAGGTCGTGGTGCAGCCGGGGCGCTCCTATTTCGATACCAATACCTCCGATCACCACCACTTCTTCATCGAGGCCAACGGCCATCTGCAGGACATCCCGGGCGATTCGGTCGCCCTGGCGAAGCTGCCGGAGCCGCCGGAAGGGACCCGGATCGCGCGGGTCGAAGTGATCGTGCGCGTGGCCAAAGGCTGACCGAGAAGCTCAGTCTTTATCTTTTTGTTTCAGCGCGACCGTCGCTCTTTTAGACTTATTCTAATCTGTTGACAGGGTCCTGGGGCCCTGATCTATGATCGGCTCGGATCATCGGTGCGGCGCTTGCCCGCGCTGCCTGCCCAATACGAAACCAACCATGGAAGGGAGAAGAACATGGCCCAGCTGAAGAACTCCAAGACGGAAAAGAACCTGAAAGACGCCTTCGCTGGCGAGAGCCAGGCGAATCGCCGCTATCTCTATTTCGCACAAAAGGCCGATGTCGAAGGCTACAACGACGTCGCCGCGGTGTTCCGCTCGACCGCGGAAGGCGAGACCGGCCATGCCCATGGTCATCTCGAGTTCCTCGAGGCGGTCGGCGATCCGGCGACCGGCCTCCCGATCGGCGGCACCGCGCCCAACCTCAAGGCGGCGATCGCCGGCGAGACCCATGAATACACCGATATGTATCCTGGGATGGCCCGCACCGCGCGCGAGGAGGGCTTCGAGGAGATCGCGGACTGGTTCGAGACCCTGGCCAAGGCCGAGAAGTCCCATGCCGGCCGCTTCCAGAAGGCCCTCGACACGCTCGGCTGATCTTTTGGCCGAGTCTTGATCGACTGAACGACCGGCGCGGCTCGCTCTGACGATCGGGCCGCGCCGGTCCGTTTCAATGCAACCCGAGCTTCCCGGATAGGCGATGCGCGAAGGCAGCCTCGAACCGCCCGTCCGCCATGCGCTCGCATGGCAGGACCCCGACTTCTACGACATGGCGAAGGTCGAAGCGGAGATGCACCGCGTCTTCGACATCTGCCATGGCTGCCGGCGCTGCTTCAATCTCTGCGATTCGTTTCCCCGCCTGTTCGACCTGGTCGATGCCCAGCCCGACGAGGTGGCCGGCGTCGATCCCAAGGATTACAAGCAGGTCGTCGATGCCTGCACGCTCTGCGACCTCTGCTTCATGACCAAGTGCCCCTACGTGCCGCCGCACGAATGGGCGCTCGATTTCCCGCATCTGATGCTGCGCTACCGCTCGGCCGAGCTGAAGGCCGGCAAGGACGACAAGATCGGCGCGCAGGTCACCGAGACCGACCGCAACGGCAGGCTCGCGAGCTATGCCGCCCCCATCGCCAATGCGGTCAACGCCAATCCGGCGGCGCGCGCGGTGATGGAGAGCGCGATCGGCATCGACCGGCATGCGGCCCTGCCGAAGTTCAACGGCCGCACCTTCGTGCTGCGCGCCATGGCCGACAAGCCCGAGGTCAACACCCGGGCCCCCGCCTATGGGCGCAAGGCCGTGCTCTATGCGACCTGCTTCGTCAATTACAACAATCCGGAGATCGGCACGGCGACCCGCGCGGTGCTGGCCAAGAACGGCGTCGCGACCGAGGTGGTCTATCCGCGCTGCTGCGGCATGCCGCAATTCGAGCGCGGCGATGTCGCGCGCGTCGCCGAGCATGCCAGGACCGTCTCCGACGCGCTGCTGCCTTATGTCGAGGACGGCTACGACGTCATCGCCATGGTGCCGTCCTGCGCGCTGATGCTGAAATTCGAATGGCCGCTGATCCTGCCCGGCGACGAGAAGATCAAGCAGCTCTCCAACGCGACCTTCGATGTCAGCGAATACGTGGTCGATATCGCGCGCCATGAGGGATTGGAGCCCGGCCTTGCGCCGCTGCCGGGGGGAGTGGCGGTCCATATCGCCTGCCATGCCCGCGCCCAGAACATGGGCCAGAAGGCGACCGAGATGCTGAAGCTCATTCCCGAGGCCGATCTCGCGGTGATCGAGCGCTGCTCCGGCCATGGCGGATCCTGGGGCGTGTTCAAAGGGAACTTCGACACGGCGCTGAAGGTTGGGCGTCCGGTGGCGCGCCAGGCCGTCAATGCGGCCAAGGCCTTCGTCGCCTCGGAATGCCCGCTCGCGGGGGAACATATCGTGCAGGGGATGGAACGGCTCGACGGCAATGCAACACCGGAGCATTCCTGGCACCCGATCCAGCTCTTCGCCCGCGCTTACGGACTCTGACCATGGCTCAAAAGCGACAGATCACCCATGCCGACATCCTGCCGCCCGCGGAATACGCGGCCAAGCGCGGCGCGCTCAGGAAGCAGGTGGTGGCGCTGAAGCGCAACCGCCGGATCGAGGTCGGCCCGGTCGCGACCTTCTATTTCGAATCCTTCGAGACGATGCTGCAGCAGATCCAGGAGATGCTCTACATCGAGAAGGGCGGCGACGAGCAGATCGCCGGCGAGCTCGCCGCCTACAATCCGCTCATCCCCAACGGCAAGGAGCTGACCGCGACGGTCATGTTCGAGATCGACGACCCGATCCGCCGCCAGCGCTTCCTGTCACGCCTGGGCGGCGTCGAGGACACCGCCTTCATCAAGCTCGACGGCGAGACGGTGAAGGGCGTGCCCGAAGCCGACCAGGACCGCACCACCGCCGAGGGCAAGGCCTCCTCGGTGCAGTTCATCCACTTCCCCTTCACGCCGCAGCAGATCGCCCTGTTCCGCGAGGCCAACCGCCAGGTGGTGATCGGCTTCAGCCATCCCGAATACAGCCACATGGCCGTCCTGCCGGAAGCGGTCCGCGCGGCGCTGGCGCAGGATTTCGATTGAGAATAGATCGTCATGCCCGGACTTGATCCGGGCATCTGGTTCCATGCGGCGTCTCAGGTGAGCCTCAGTCCTTCACGACCTCGTCGGGGAACACGCCCCAGAACTCGGTCCTGAGCAGCCAGCCTTCATAGCCTTTGACCTCGATGCGGCACCAGGCGCCGTCGCAGGCGATCAGCCGCCCGATGACGCCGGGCTCGAGCTCGGCCACCGGCGCCGCGGCCGCATCGGGCTTGGCGCGCAGGATCCGCCGGTGCGGCGTATCGCCCTGGCCCTCTTCGTCGGTCACGATCGCGGTGCGCTTGCCGGAGAGCAGCGAGGCGCTGACCCAGCCCACGACGCCCTTGTAGTCGCGGATGCGGCGCCAGGTGTCGAATTCCTCGATGATCTCGACCGGCATGCCGGCGCGCTGATAGACCCAGAGCTTCGGCTTGTCCTCGCCGGGCCCGGCGCGCAGGTTGACCTCGTCGGATTTCAGCGAGGCAAAGCGCGGCACCGGCAATTTGTCGTCCGCGCCGGCCGGCGCCGCATGCGCCAGCCACAGCATCGCGAGCAAAACCGTCGCCGCGACCGGCCGCAAGGAACGGGCTCCTGCTGCAGTCGGGTAAACCGGGCCGAATCGGCCGAAAAACAGCGGCGAATCAAGCATTCCCGTCAATCTAAATCGGTTCGGTCGGGGGTCAAGCGGCGTTGTCGCGACACAGCTTCGCGGCTGCGGCAGGACGGCGCCGCGCGCGACCCCGACGGCGGCTGGACAACGCCGCGTTGGCCTTGCTATGGCAGGAGCGTCGGGCGCCGGGGGAGGCGCTTCTGGAGGTCGCATGCCCGGAAAGCCTTATGTCGTCGTCACTCGGAAGCTTCCGGACAGCATCGAGACCCGGATGATGGAGCTCTTCCGGGTCAAGCTGAACCTGGAAGACCGGCCGCTGAGCCAGGCCGAGCTGATCGACGCGGCGAAGACCGCCGATGTCCTGGTCCCGACCGTCACCGATCGCATCGATTCGGCCGTGCTGTCGCAAGCCGGGCCCAACCTGCGCCTGATCGCCTCCTTCGGCACCGGTGTCGACCATATCGACCTCGCCAGCGCCCGGCAGCGCGGCATCACCGTCACCAACACGCCCGGCGTCCTGACCGAGGACACCGCCGACATGACCATGGCCCTCATCCTCGCGACCGCGCGGCGGGTGAGCGAGGGCGAGCGCCTGATCCGCTCCGGCGACTGGAAGGGCTGGGGCCCGACCTTCATGCTCGGCCATCGGATCTACGGCAAGCGCCTCGGCATCGTCGGCATGGGCCGGATCGGTACCGCGGTCGCCCGCCGCGCCAAGGGCTTCGGCCTCTCGGTGCATTACCACAACCGGCGCCGGGTCCATCCCAGCCTCGAGCAGCAGCTCGAAGCCACCTATTGGGACAGCCTAGACCAGATGCTGTCGCGGATGGACATCATCTCGATCAACTGCCCGCACACGCCGGCGACCTATCATCTCTTGTCGGCGCGGCGGCTGAAGCTGCTGCAGAAGCACGCCTATATCGTCAACACCGCCCGCGGCGAGGTGGTGGACGAGAACGCGCTGACCCGCATGCTGGAGAAGAAGGAGCTGGCCGGCGCCGGCCTCGACGTCTTCGAGCACGAGCCCGCCGTCAATCCCAAGCTGCTGAAGCTCGACAGCGTGGTGCTGCTGCCGCATATGGGCTCGGCGACGATCGAAGGCCGGGTCGATATGGGCGAGAAGGTCATCATCAACATCAAGACCTTCGCCGACGGCCACAAGCCCCCCGACCGTGTGCTGGAGGCGATGCTGTAAGCGCGTCCGAGTGATCTCGTCATGCCCTGGGCTCGACCCGGGCATCTGGCGCAGACGGCGCGAGATTGCCGGGGCACGCCCGGCAATGACGCTCCTCTAAAGGCTCACCGATCCCAGCTCTTATGCACCAGCACGACGCGATAGCCGTCGGGGTCTTCGAAGGTCTTGCCGTGATCGTCCCAATAGGGGTTGTAGGACGGCACCGGCTGGAAGCCGACCTCGATCATCGCGTTGACCGCGGCCTGCCAGGCCAGGCGTTGCGGCAAGTAGATCGCGAGCAGGTTGTCCTTGGTCGGCGCACGGCCGACGCGATGGCCTTGGTGATGGGTGAATTCCAGGTGATAGGGCTGGCCCGGATGCCCGAGCACGATGCCGGAGAAGCCCTGGTGATCCTCGAAGCGGGTCAGGACCTGGAAGCCGAGCCCATCGACATAGAAGGGCAGCAGCGCGTCGATATCGTCGGTCGGCCGGGCGACGCGCAGGGTCGGGACCCAGGGATCCGGCATCAGCCACGGATCCTGCCGCGCGCCGGGTCCGCCGCTGGTCACGGCCTCGGTATCCTCAGGGATGGCCGCAGCAGGGACAAGCGGGGTCCTTGGCGATGCGGACGGTGCGGAAGGCGGGCGCCAGCGCGTCGTAGATCATCAGCCGCCCCGAGAGCGAATCGCCGAGGCCGAGGATCTCCTTCAAGACCTCGGTCGCCTGCAGGCAGCCCATGACCCCGGCGACGGCGCCGAAGATCCCGGCTTCCTCGCAGCGCGGGATCAGATCGGCCGGCGGCTGGTCGGGGAAGATGCAGCGATAGCAGGGATGCCCGGCGCCGAGATGCGCCTTGTAGGTCGAAAGCTGGCCGTCGAAGCGCAGCAAGGCGGCGGAGACCAGGATCTTCTTCGCCTTGTAGCAGGCATCGTTCAGCAGGTAGCGGGTGCGGAAGTTGTCGCTGCCATCGGCCACGATGTCGTAATCGGCGATCAGCCGCTCGACATTGTCGGCGGTCAGGCGCTCTTCATGCGTGACGACCGTGACGTCGGGATTGAGCGTGGCGAGGCGCGCCT
Organism: Dongiaceae bacterium; assembly: GCA_035545355.1. Taxonomy (GTDB): domain Bacteria; phylum Pseudomonadota; class Alphaproteobacteria; order Dongiales; family Dongiaceae; genus Dongia. The sequence goes on along the minus strand of DASZYM010000139.1, from coordinate 2,229 downwards.
TGGCGCTCGCGGTCTTGGCGAGGCCGAGCGTGGTCTCGTCATGGATCACCTGGCGCTGCAGGTTGGAGAGGTCGACCGTGTCGTTATCGACCACGCCCAGAGTGCCGACGCCCGCGGCGCCGAGATAGAGCAGCAGCGGCGCGCCCAACCCGCCCGCGCCGACCACCAGCACCTTGGCCTCGATCAGCTTGGCCTGACCCTCTTCGCCCACCTCGTCCAGGATGACATGGCGGGCATAGCGTTCGAGTTGGCGGTCGCTTAATTCCAGCATTTGGATATCAGATGACAGATGTCAGATGACAGACGCCAAGCGTCCGACTTCCAACCTCTGACATCTGTCCTCTGTCTTCTGTCATCTGATTCACTCTAGCCCTTCGAACAACGCCGTCGAGAGATAGCGTTCGGCGAAGGAGGGCAGGATGGCCAGGATGCGCTTGCCTTCCATGCCCGGCCGCCGGCCCAATTCGCAGGCGGCGGTCAATGCCGCGCCCGAGGAGATGCCGACCGGCATGCCTTCGATCCGCGCCGCCTTGCGCGCCATGGCGAAGGCATTGGCGTTGGAGACGGTCAGCACTTCGTCGATCACGTCGCGGTGCAGGTTCTCGGGGATGAAGCCGGCGCCCAGGCCCTGGATCTTATGCGGGCCCGGCTGGCCGCCGGAGATGACCGGGCTGTCCTCGGGCTCGATCGCGATCACCTTGAGATTGGGGATCCGCGGCTTCAGCACCTCGCCGACCCCGGTGATGGTGCCGCCGGTGCCGACGCCGGACAGGAAATAATCCAGCTTGCCGCCGCAATCCTTGAAGATCTCCTCCGCCGTGGTCTCGCGGTGGATCTCCGGATTGGCGGGATTGCTGAATTGCTGCGGGATCATCGCGTTGGGGATTTCCTTGACCAGTTGCTCGGCGCGCTGGATGGCGCCGTTCATGCCGCGCGCGGCCGGCGTCAGCTCGAGCTCGGCGCCGAGCAGGCGCAGCATCTTGCGCCGCTCGATCGACATGCTTTCCGGCATGGTCAGGATCAGGCGATAGCCCTTGGCCGCGGCGACGAAAGCGAGCGCGATGCCGGTATTGCCGCTGGTCGGCTCGACCAGGGTGCCGCCGGGCTTCAATTCGCCCGAGGCTTCGAGATGCTCGATCATGGCCAGGCCGATGCGGTCCTTGACCGAGGAGAGCGGGTTGAAGAACTCGCATTTGCCGAGGATCTCGGCCTTCACGTTCTCGGCCTTGGCGAGCTTGGCCAGGCGCACCACCGGCGTCGCGCCGATCGTGTCGAGGAAACTGTCGTAGATATGGCCGCGGAACTCGGCCGTTGCGTCGCTCATAATCCTGCTCTCATCCTCGCTGTCCGAGGGTGAGAGCCCCGGATCAGATGGTGAAGTCCAACCGCTGGTTGGCGTCGGATCGTATGCCGGCGTTCTGCGCCTTCTGGCACAGATCCTCCAGCGTCACGGCATCGAGCTTGGCCAGCATTTCGTGCTGCAGCTGGCGCCAGAGCGGGCGGACGACTTCGAGTCCGACCCTCGAGCCGGAAGCGGTTTCGACCGGATCGCTTCCGCCTTCGAACTGCCGGACCGCCCGGACGATCTCGCCCATGGAAATGCGGCGCCGCTCCTTGGCCAGCATGTAGCCGCCTTTCGGGCCACGATGCCCGGCCAGGATGCCCGCCCGCACCAAATGCTGCAATACCTGTTCCAGGTAGCGCCGCGGGATGCCCTGGCGGCCGGAAATCTCGCCGGATTGCACCGGCTGGGACCCGCCGTAATAGGCGATGTCCAGCACGGCCTCGATGGCGAACAGCAATCGCTTGGAGGGGTGAAGCATGGCGACCGCCTTATCCATGCTTGCGGTCCTGCTGTGCACCGAGGCCGGAGGAGCCGAACCCGCCGGCGCCGCGCGCCGTCTCGTCCAGGGTCTGCCGCTCGTCCCAGCGCACGCGCGTGACCGGCGCCACCACGAGCTGTGCGATGCGGTCGCCACGCTTGATGGTGACCGGCTCGTGCCCGTGGTTGATCAGGATGACGCCGACCTCGCCGCGATAATCGGCATCGATCGTGCCCGGCGTGTTCAACGTTGTGATGCCGAATTTGAGGGCGAGGCCCGAACGCGGCCGCACCTGCGCCTCGAAGCCCGGCGGCAAGGCGAGGGCGATCCCGGTCGGCACCAGAGCGCGCTGGCCGGGCGCCAGCATGAGCGCATCGGCGACCGCGGCGATCAGGTCCATGCCGGC
>DASZYM010000138.1:0-10236 GCA_035545355.1 Dongiaceae bacterium | reverse complement strand
TCTTCGGCGCGATAGGCGGGATCGTCCTCGATCGTCACGCCGGAGGGCTCCAGCATGTATTCCAGGATGCGCGTGACCGAAGCCAAGGCGATATCCGGCGTCACGAAATAGAGATAGCCGTCGCCACCCTGGAAGCTCGCCTCCTCCTTTACCCGCACGCCGTTGGCGGCGAATTGCTGCCGGCTCACCGGCGAGGCGACGTATTCCAGGCGGGCGCGGAAATCCTCGGGATGCCCGCCGCGGCCGATCGACTCCCCATGAGTGTCGAACACGACCAGCTCGATATCGGTGAAGCCGCGCTCCTTCATCAGCTCGCCGAGCTTCAGCCGCATCCATTCGACCGAGATCGCCGCCACGGTCTGGCCGAGCGCGCGGCCGGCATCGGAGAACCCGGTCTGGATGCAGAGCCTGCCCCTTTTCCGCACATAGTCCGCGAAGGTCGGGTGCTGCAGGCATTCGTCGATCACCCGCACGCCGCGTTCGAAGGCCTTGGTGGTCTCGAAGAGCGGCGAGATATCGACCCGATCCTCGACGCCGAACAGGCGCGCGAAATAGAGCGCCGCCATCAGCGTCAGCGAGGTCTCGCATTCGGCGATCAGGAACCGCACCGGCGTGGTCGCGTCGATATACTTGATCATCTGCGCGACCAGCATGAACAGACGCTTGGCCGAGGTGCGCTCCGCCAGGATCGAGGCGAAGTTGATCTTGACCGGCTTCACGCCGGCGGCGAGCTTGGCGACCGAGGCCATGTAGGAACGCTTATGCGCCGGATCGTCGGGCGCGGCCTCCATCCCGATCAGGTTGCGGATCGCATTGTGGATCTGCACCGAGTTCAGCCGCACATGGGTATGGGCGAGACCGAGACCGTGGTTGGCGATCTCGGCGCGCAGGATGATCAGCTTGCGCCGCGCCGCCGCCAGCGCGATCCCCTCCTGGTCTGTGAGGGCGATCGCACGCTCCACCAGCTCCAGGAGCTGCGCGGAATCGACCAGCCGCAGCTCGCGGCCCTTGTGCATGCGCTTGGCGATCTTGCGCACGTCCTCGGTCCAGGAATCGCCGTCGCCGTCGCGGAACACCTCCATCTCGTCCCGTGACTCGTTGATCGCGAGCGCGAGCCGGCTCTCCAGCAGATCCATCAGGTGGACGAGATCGACGTCCCCGCCGGCTTTCCTGAAGAGCCGGCGCAGCTCCTCGACGGTGGCGAGATAGCGCTCGAGCTGCAGCACCTGGACCTTCAGGCGCTTCATCAGCGTGTCGCTCCAGCGGATGTCGGAGCGGCCATCGAGATCGTAGCCGACCCAGCTCGCGATCGTGAGGAGGCGCGGCGTCAGCGCCTCCCACTGCTCGGGATAGAGCTCGGCGGCGACTTCCAGCGCGATCTCATAGGCGCGCTGCAGGGCGCGATGGATGTTCTCGATCGCCAGCAGCGAGAGATCGTGCTCGTAGGTGAGGTCGAGCGCTTCCGGCGGGCGATGCTCGACCGCGCGGGCCTGGGCCAGCAACCGCGCGCGCTCGCGCGTGGGCAGCGGCTTGCCGGAAGGATCGCGGCCGGTCGCCAGCTCCGCCAGGGCCTGCATCATCGGGCGGGTCTGGCTGAAGGTCGGATGCGCAGTGATGACGACGCCGAAGAGCTCGCGCTCGATGAGCGCCTTGAACGCGTCGAAGCTCGCCTGCGGCTTGCCGCGCTTGCCCGAGGCGCCGGCGCAGGAACGGAACAGCGCGCGCAACCGGTCCTCGTTGCGCTTGCTGTCGACCTCGCCGAGATAATGCGACATGCGGGCCGCGCGATGGGCGAAGGCCTCGCCGGAAAGATGCTGGATCAGGTCCTCGATCGCGCCGAAATCGAGCGCGTCGCCGTCCAGGCGCTTGTTGAGCTCGAGCGCCAGCAGCTTGACCGGGTTGCCGAAGGGATTGCGCTCGCGCAGCCGGGCGAGGTCGGTGATCTGCGCCCGCAACTCGGACTGCATCTGCGCCGGGTTGGATCCGTGCCCGGCCGGAAAGGCGCGCGGAAACGGCGCCAGCCCGTCATCGAGGCGAAGCTTCGGACCGGAGGATTTGCGCGGGGTGCCCACCACTTTCAGCGGGATCGGCCGCTCCCGGCTCGCGCGCTTGGCCGCGCTCCGGCTGCTCTCTGGTGCCATCCCGTCCTCCCATCTCGCTCGACGCCGAACGTGCAGCGCACAATGGGGGCTTTGTGCGCTGCACAAGACTTTGCTCTTTTCCCATGGCCATGGTCAACGGGAGCGTCTGGCAGCGACGTCTAAAATCAAGTCCGCGGCCCGCTTCGTCCTCCAACCGCCTGAAACTAGGCCGTTCTCGCGCTTTGGGTTACAGTAGTTATCCACAGGCGAGTCGACGCGGGTGTCGCTTTGGCGATGAAACGGGCGTTTTCGGGGATCGGTCGGGCTCTTGGCCTGGTCTTCGTCCTTTACCTCGCCGCCTGCGGCACGACCCGCACCGGCATCGGCCCTTCGGCCTCCGGCAGCCCGGACGATGTCGCCCTCTCCTGCGTGCTCTATGCCCGCGCGGTCTCCGGGATCGACATCCGCGGCGACGCCTATACCTGGTGGGATGGCGCGGCGGGCCGCTACCTGCGCGGCCAGGTCCCGGAAGCCGGCGCGGTCCTGGTCCTGGCCAAGACCGACCGGTTGCAGCTCGGCCATCTCGCGGTGGTGCGCCAAGTGATCGACGACCGGGACATCCTGGTCGATCACTCCAACTGGGTGCCGGGCAAGATCATCACCGGCATGCAGGTGCAGGACGTCTCGCCGGCCAATGACTGGACCGAGCTGCGGTTCTTCAACCGGGATTACAACGCCTTCGGCAGCATCTACCTGGCCGACGGCTTCATCTATCAGCCGATCGCGATGCCGACGGTCGGCGCCGTCGCTAATCCGCGGAGCTCAGGCCAGTTGGGGCTGCAGGCTGCGGCGCAGTAGCCCGCGGCGCTGCAGGTCGAGCACCGCATCCATCAGCGACTGCCGCAGCGGCCGGCAGACCCAGCCGAGCTCGCGGCGCGCCTTGCGGCAATCGAAGGCCATCGAGGAGCGCGCCAGCACGACACCGGTCAGCGGCGCCACCGGCGGCCGCTTGGTCAGCCGCGCGATGCCCTCGCTGATCATGCTGACCACATAAGCGAGATTATAGGGCACGCGGCAGCGCGCGATCGGCAGTCCGGTCATCTCGCGCAGCAGCTCCAGCACATGGCCGAGCGCCAGGTTCTCGCCGCCGAGGATGTAGCGCTCGCCGACCCTCCCACGCTGCGCCGCCAGCAGGTGGCCGAGCGCCACGTCGCGGGCATCGACCAGGTTGAACTCGCAATCGAGATAGGCCGGCGTCGCGCCGTTCAGGAACCCGAGCAGCATCCGCGTCGGCGGCGTCAGCAGGCCGTCGCCGGGACCGACCGGCATGGTCGGGTTGACGATCACCACCGGCATCCCGTTCCTGGCGGCGCGGCGCGCGGCGCCTTCAGCCAGGAATTTCGAGCGGCAATAGGCGCCCCAGATGTCTTCGAGATCGAGCTCGACCGACTCGTCGATCAGCGCCGCCTCGGAACCGCTCGGCGCACGCACGTTCTTCAGGATGGATTCGGTCGAGGTATAGACGATGCGCGGCACCGCCGCCTCGGCCGAGGCCTCGAGCACCCGGACGGTGCCCTCGTAATTGACTTCGTGAAAGGTCCTTGGATCGGGCGCCCAGAGATTGGGGTTGGCCGCCAGATGGAAGACCACGTCCACGCCGGAAACCGCCTCGGACATGAGCTGACGATCCAGGATCGAGCCCTGCCAGATCTCGACGCCTTTGGGTGCGTCGGGCCAGCCCTGCAGATCCACCACCCGGACCGCATAGCCGTGACGCACCAGAAGATCCGTGAGGTGTCGGCCGATGAAACCACATCCGCCGGTCACCAGCGCCGAGCCGGTTGCGCTGCTTCCGCTCATCCGGTCGTTACCCTATGCTGGCTGCCGCCCATGCCCCGCCTCACCCTGCTCGCCGTCGTCCTGTCGGTGTCCCGACTCGCCGCCCCGCTCGCTTGCGCCTGCGCCCTTCTCTGCCCAACGATCGTGGCCGCCGATTCGTCCGAAGCGCTTACCGAACGCTATATTGCAAGCACCTTTCGGGCAATGGCCGATGCGGCCATCGATGCATCCTCGGACGACGACGCAGCCGCCGCCCTGGGCACGGTGATCCGCAACGCGATGGCGGTGGACGAGACCGCCCGGTTCGTGCTGGGGCGCGACTGGCCCACACAGAACCCGCAGGCAGGCGCGCGGTTCCGGCAACAATTCCTTCATTTTGCCTCAAATGCATTGGCCGGCGCATTGCGCGCGCATCGCGGCGTGACATTGCAGGTCAAAGGCAGTCGCCTCAGCGACGGCCGGATTCTCGTGGATTCCGCGCTGGTCCTGCGTCCCGGACTGACGCTGCCGCTGACCTGGATCGTCCGGCCGGAAGGGCCGAAGGGGCGGCGCCGGATCGAGGACTTCGTTCTTGCCGGCATCGACGCGCGGATGATGCTGCGGAATGCGGCGGCGGTGACGCTGGAGCAGCGGCCGGGCGATCTCGACGCCGTCGCCGCCATGTTCGACCGGCTGGCGCGCAAGGCGGGCGCCCCGGCCGCGACCGCCGAAAGCGGGACGTCGCCGTGACAAGCCGCGGGCCTTCTGCTAAGGACGCGGCGGCTAAGCCGGGAACCGGAATGCCGGCTTTGTCTAAAATCACGCGCAGGTCCCCCTCACCCATCCTGCAGGTCGGAATCGTCTGATGCTGGAGTCCTTGGTCTATCGGGCGGTCCGATTCTGCGAGCGCCGCGCGGCGTCGGTGCTGATCGCCTCGGTGCTGCTGGCGATCGTCGCCGTGATCTTCGTCGTCCATGCCTTCAGGATGGACACCGACACCACCAACATGATCTCGCCCGAGCTGCCCTGGCGCAAGCAGGTGGCGCATTTCAACGACCTCTTCCCGCAGAACACCGGGCTGCTGGTGATCGTGGTCGACGGCAAGACGCCGGACGCCGCCGAGGACGCGACCGCCGCGCTCTATCAGAAGCTGCTGGCGCGGACCGACCTGTTCGCTTCGGTGCGGCGCCCCGATGGCGGCCCCTATTTCGATCAGCACGGCCTGCTCTATCTGCCGACCGACCAGGTGCAGAAGATCTCGGATTCGGTGATCGCGGCGCAGCCCTTCATCGGCAGCCTGACCCAGGATCCGAGCCTGCGCGGCCTGTTCAACACGCTCTCGACCTTCGTCCAGGGCGTGCAGGCCAATCAGGTGCCGATCAGCCGGCTGGAGAAGCCGCTCTCGGCGATCTCGCGCACGCTCTCGGACGCGCTCGCCGGCGGCAAGGAGCCGATGTCCTGGCAGACCCTGCTGATCGACCAGAAGCCGGACCAGAACATGCTCCGGCACCTGATCCTCGCCCAGCCCAAGCGCGACTTCACCGCCTTGAAGCCCGGGGCGGTCGCCAGCAAGTTCGTCCGCGACCAGGTGAAGGAACTCGGCCTCACCTCCGATATCGGCGTCACCGTGCGCCTGACCGGCCCGGTCGCGCTCAACGACGAGGAGTTCGGCACCGTGCAGGAAGGCATGGGCGTGGCGCTGGTCGTCTCGGTGGCGCTGGTCCTGGTCTTCCTGTTCGCCGCCTTGCGCTCGTTCAAGCTGATCGCCGCGACCTTCGGCACCTTGCTGGTCGGCCTCACGCTGACCTTCGCCTTCGCCTTCATCGCGATCGGCTCGCTCAACCTGATCTCGGTCGCCTTCGCCGTGATGTTCATCGGCCTGGCGATCGATTTCGGCATCCAGTTCGGCGTCCGCTTCGGCCAGGAGCGCTTCGAGCACGGCGAAAGCGACGCGCTGGGCCGCACCGGCCAGGCGATGGCCAAGCCGCTGACCCTGGCCGCCGCCGCGATCGCGGTCGGCTTCGCCTCCTTCATCCCGACCGATTATCGCGGCGTCTCCGAGCTCGGCCTCATTGCGGTTGCCGGCATGGCGATCACCCTGGTGCTGAATTTCACCCTGCTGCCGGCGATCCTCACTCTGCTGCGCCCCAAGACGCTGCCCAAGGAGATGGGTTTTGCCTGGGCGGCGCCGATCGACGATTTCCTGCGCCGCCACCGCTGGCCGGTGCTCGCGATCTGGGCGGTGGTGACGGTCGCGGGCCTCGGCTTGAGTCCGCGCCTCGCCTTCGACTTCAACCCGCTGCACTTGAAGGATCCAAAGACCGAATCCATGGCGACCATGTTGGACCTGATGCAGGACCCGCTGCGCACACCCTACGAGGCCGAGCTGCTGGCGCCCAATGCGCAGGCCGCCGCCGACATCGCCGCCAAGCTGAAGGCGCTGCCCGAGGTCTATGCCGTCATCACCGCGCAGTCGCTGGTGCCGCAGGACCAGGAGGCGAAGATCGCCATCCTCTCCGACCTCAACGACCTGATGGGCTTGAGCCTGGATCCGGTGACGGTCGCCCCGCCGCCGACCAACAACGAGGTCCGCGAATCCTTCCGCCGCTGCGCCGAGAAGCTGCGCGAGGCGATGGGCTCCTCCAACATCGCGCTGCAGCTCGCGCGCCTGCTCGACCAGGCGGCGAAAGCCGACGACACGCTCTACCCGCAACTGCAGCGCATGCTGGTCGATGGGCTGATGCCGCGGCTGGCGCTGCTGAAATCCGAGCTCACGGCGCAGCCGGTGACGCTCGAGACCCTGCCGCCGGAGATCAAGGACGACTGGATCGCCAAGAGCGGCGAGGCGCGGGTCGCCATCTTCCCCAGCGGCGACGACAATAACAGCGCGAACCTCGCGCAATTCGTCACCGCCTTGCGCAGCGTCGCGCCCGATGTCAGCGGCCCGGCGGTGCAGATCTACGAATCCGGCCGCGCCGTCTCCAACGCGTTCCGCACGGCGACCCTGACCGCCTTCGTCGCCGCCACCTTGCTGCTCCTGCTGGTGCTGCGCCGGGTGCGCGACGTGATCCACGTCCTGGCGCCGCTGGTGGTCGCGGCCGCCACGGTCATCCTGATCATGGTGGCGACCGGCGCCGCGCTCAACTTCGCCAATGTCATCGCACTGCCGCTGCTGCTCGGGATCGGCATCGCGTTCGATATCTATTTCGCGGTCAATTGGCGGCGCGGCGTCGAACGGCCGCTCTCGACCGCGACGGCGCGCGCCGTGCTGTTCAGCGCGCTGGCCACCGGCTCGTCCTTCGGCGGCCTCGCCCTCTCCAGCCATCCCGGCACCGCCGGGATCGGCCAGCTCCTGCTGCTCGGCCTGGCGCTGGTGCTGGCGACGATCTTCGTCTTCATGCCGGCCTTGATGGGCCCGCCGCCGAAGACCGAGTGACGCCTTCCTAGAATCGTCATGCCCGGCTTGACCCGGGCATCTGGTGCCGATCGGCGAAAGACCCCCGGGTCAGGCCTGGGGCGACGGATAATCTTACGCGCCGCCGGTCATCTGCTGGGTCTTGTCGGCGAGCGCCGCCTTCAGCTTCTCGATGCCGCCGTCGCGCATCGGCGTGCTGAACTCGGAGCGGAGCTGCGCGATCTGCGAGATCGAGCCGTTATAGTACACATCGACGATGTGCCAGCTATCGGCCTGGCCCTTCAGCATGTAGCTGAGCTCGACCGGCCCGCCGCTCGCGCGGTTGAGCTTGGTGATCACCAGCATCTTGCCGTTCTCGCGCGGCTTGACGTCGCCCATCTCCAGCGTGTCGCCGCCATGGCCGCGGAAGCGCGCCGCATACATGGTCGTCATGTACTTGCCGAAGAGATCGGTCATCGCCTGCTTGTCGGCGTCGGAGAGCTCGTTCCACTTCGGACCGGTGGCGACCCGCGCCATCTCCGGGATGTCGAACACCGAGGCCAGGACCGGCTGGAGCTTCTGATAGCGGCCCTCGAACTTCAGCGCATCGCCGTTGGCAAGCACGTCGTTGAGCGCATTGTTCAGGCGCTGCACGGTCTGCGACGCGGCGGCCGTCTCGGACGCATTCGCCGCGAAGGCGGCTTTCAGCGGCAAGGCGACCGCGGCACCGGCCGTGAGCGCGGTGACCATGAAGCGCCGCCGATCGACGCGCATTGCGAGTTTCATCATCGGACTCCGAATCACAATAGAAAGACCCCCGTAGGGTGATGGGCACACTAGATGGCAACACCTTGCCGAAGCCTCAAGAAGCCGTGAATCCGTAACGCGGCGGCAATACGCCGCATGCAGGCCTGAGCTTCGTGGATGTGCCTAGGCTTCCGCCTGCAGCTCTTTGCTCTTCTGATCGAGCTGCTGGATCAACGCATCAACACCGCCTTTGTGCAGCGGTTCCGAAAAATCCGATCGCATCTGGGTCATTTGCGAGATCGCGCCGGCAAGGTAGATGTCGATCACCTGCCAGCCGGTCTCGTTCTTGCGCATCAGGTAGTTGAGCTCGATCGGCTCGCCGTCGGACTTCACCAGCTTGCTTTCGACCAGCATGCGGTCGCCCGGCGCCTGCTTCGCGGCGCCGACCTGGAATTGCTGGCCGGAGAACTTCCTGAACCGCGCCGCATAGGTCGAGACCAGGTACTTGTCGAAGGCCACCAGCAGCGCGTTCTTCTTGTCGGTCGGCATCGAGGTCCAGGCCGGCCCGATCGCGATCTTGCACATGGTCGCGACGTCGAACGCCTGATGGATCGCCGGCTCCAGCTTCTGGTAGCGCCCGTCGAAGCCGAGCGTCGGCCCGTTCTTCATCGTGTCGAGCAGCGTGTCGTAGAGCGACTTGATCACGCCCACCGGCTCGGCGGCGGCATCGGCCGCCGCGACGCCGCGAATCCCGATGAGGGCGACGGAAGCTGCTGCCGTCGCCGCGAACAGACGCCGCGAGATCATGCCCGGGCCACCGCTTCGCTGACGCCCAGCGCCGACAAAGCCTGCGACACGATGTGCTTCGCGTTGAGGCCGGCCGCGTCGTACTGCTTGGCTGGATTGTCGTGATCGATGAAGGTGTCGGGCAGCATCATCGGACGGATCTTGACGCCCGCATCGAGCAGCCCGGCATGGGCGAGGTCGTGCATCACGTGGGTGGCGAAGCCGCCGATCGCGCCTTCCTCGATGGTGATCAGCACCTCGTGCTCGCGCGCCAGGCGCCGCACCAGCTCGCTGTCCAGCGGCTTGCAGAAGCGCGCATCGGCGACCGTGGTCGAGAGCCCCTTGGCGCCGAGCTCGTCGGCGGCCTTCAGCACCTCGGCCATGCGGCAGCCGTAATTGAGGATCGCGACCTTGGTGCCTTCGCGGATGATCCGGCCCTTGCCGATCGGCAGCACCTCGCCGCGCGCCGGCAGTTCGAGACCGATGCCCTCGCCGCGCGGATAGCGGAACGCGGAGGGCCGGTCGTCGATCGCCGCGGCGGTCGCCACCATATGCATGAGCTCGAGCTCGTCCGAGGGCGCCATCAGCACGAAGTTCGGCAGGCAGCCGAGATAGGCGATGTCGAAGCTGCCGGCATGGGTCTGGCCGTCGGCGCCGACCAGGCCGGCGCGGTCCATGGCGAAGCGCACCGGCAGGCTCTGGATCGCGACGTCATGCACGATCTGGTCATAGGCGCGCTGCAGGAAGGTCGAGTAGATCACGGCGAAGGGCTTCATGCCCTCGGTCGCCATGCCGGCGCAGAAGGTGACGCCGTGCTGCTCGGCGATCGCGACGTCGAAGCAGCGCTTCGGGAACTCCTTGCCGAAGGCGTCGCAGCCGGTGCCCGACGGCATCGCGGCGTTGACCGCGACGATCCGCTCGTCCGCGCGTGCTTCGGCGATCAGCGCCTTGGCGAAAACCGAGGTGTAACTCGGCGCCTTGGGTGTCGATTTCGCCTGGGCGCCGGTGGCGACGTCGAACTTCACCACGCCGTGATACTTGTCGGCGGATTTCTCCGCCGGCGGATAGCCCTTGCCCTTCTGGGTCACGACATGGACCAGCACCGGCCCCGGCTCTTCCGAGTTGCGCAGGTTCTGCAGCACCGGCAGCAGGTGGTCGATGTTATGGCCGTCGATCGGGCCGACGTAATAGAAGCCCATCTCCTCGAACAGGGTGCCGCCGCCGGAGATGAAGCCGCGCGCATATTCCTCGGCGCGCGCCGCTGCCTCTTGCAGGCGCGGCGGCAGGATCTTCGACATGTCCTTGGCGATCGAGCGCAAGGAGCGGAACGGCGTCGAGGTCAGCGAGCGCGAGAGATAGGACGAGAGCGCGCCGACCGGCGGCGCGATCGACATGTCGTTGTCGTTCAGG
>DASZYM010000137.1:0-5074 GCA_035545355.1 Dongiaceae bacterium | reverse complement strand
AACCGATCGGCCGCAGGTCTGGCCTGCCGAGGGCAAACGCCGCGGCCGCGTCGCCTTGCTGGCCGGCTGCGTGCAGTCGGTGATCCAGCCGGAAATCAATGCGGCGACCATCCGTCTGTTGAACCGGCTCGGCGTCGAAGTGGCGGTGGCGAAGGGCGCCGGCTGCTGCGGTGCGCTCAGCCATCACATGGGTTATACCGACCAGTCGCATGCCTTCGCCCGCGCCAATATCGAAGCCTGGCAGCGGGAGATGAAGGTGGGCGGACTCGACGCCATCCTCATCACCGCATCCGGGTGCGGCACGACGGTGAAGGATTACGGCTTCATGTTCCGCACCGAGCCGGACATCCGGGATGCGGCGGCGGAAGTCAGCGCGAAAACGCGCGACATCACCGAATATCTCGCCGAGATCGGCGGCCTGGCTGCGACCGCCAAGATGCCGGGGCTGAAGGTGGCCTATCATTCCGCCTGTTCGATGCAGCACGGGCAGCGGGTCATCGAGCCGCCGCGCGCGCTGCTGCGGGCCGCGGGCTTCGCCCTGGTCGAGATCCCCGAGGGGCATCTCTGCTGTGGCTCGGCCGGCACCTACAACCTGCTGCAGCCGGAGATCGCCGACCGGCTGCGGGAGCGGAAGGCGGCCAACATCGCCAGCGTCACGCCGGACGTCGTCGCCACCGGCAATATCGGTTGCATGCAGCAGCTTGCAGGTTCGGTGGGCGCGCCGATCGTGCATACGGTCGAGCTTCTGGATTGGGCAACCGGCGGCCCCCTCCCGCGCGGCTTGCGCCCGAACTAGGGAATCGAAACGGCCCCCGCAGGGAATGCGAGGGCCGTCGCGGCGATCGTCAGCCTATGGATTCGTGGTGTTCTGGCAGTTGGTGCCGGTGCCGCCGTTATACGCGCCATTGCCGCTGGTCGAGGTCGGGGCGTTGGAGCAGCCGGTCCCGTGGCCGGTGATGCCGTTCGACGTGTTGTCGGGGTTGGCGGTATTGCCGTTGGTCGTCGTGCCGTTGTCGTTGCTGTTGTAGTACGTGCTGGACGAGTTCATGTCCTGGGTGCCGGTGGTCGATGAATTGCCGTTCATCGTCTTGCTGGCATTGCCCATGCAATTGGTGTCGCCCGCGGCGCCGGCGCCGCTGGCCGAGGTCTGGGCGTTGGAGCAGCCCGTGCCGTGGCCGCTCATGCCCGGCGTGGTGTTGTCGTAGTTGTTGGCCGTCTGCGCGAGTGCCATGCCCGAGCCGATGGCGATGAGGCCGCTCGAAAGCGCGGTCAGAGCAAGAGTGCGAAACTTGGTCATGGTGATTCACTTCCTTCCGGTTTACGGCAACCCGGGATTCGCCGGCCATCAAACGCGACGAACCGCACAGGGTCAGTCGTTCAACCGCACCTGTGAGGACGCGTTCCCGCAACGCCGCAAATATGCAACTCGTCGGATTTGCCGAAGGAGATTCGGAGAGCCGCCTCGTCAGGCGCCGGTCAGGCCGTGCATCGTGCGGCGAAGGACGTCGACCGAGCGGTCGAACACCATCTCCTTCCAGTCGTCCTTCTCCTGATAGAAGGCGGCGCGGATCTCGGCCTTGATCTCACGGCCTTGTGAGCTTGCGAGATCGCCATGCACATGCAGCCAGTTGTCGGCGCGGATCGCGTTCATCATGTCGGCGACCGGCACGGTGCCGTATTCCAGCGTGATGCCGGTGCCCTTTGCATGTTTCAGCGATTGCTGCACGCCGATATGCGTATCGCCGCTGATGACCGTCGAGGTCGAGCTGCCGTCATCGGTGGAGGTCGCCTCGGTTCCATACCAGTCGCGCACCCGCTCGTTGCCGCTGTCGCCGGCCAGGTGGTTCGAGATGATCTCGCCATAGCCATAGGGGCCGAGGCCGGTATGAAGATCGATGAAGGCGAACTCCCGCACATGCCCGGCATGCGGATCGAGGATCGCGCGCAGCGTGCGGTTCGACCAGCTCTCACCCTTGCCGCCGTAGCAGACGCCCTCGGCGTCGAAATACTGGCCGCGCATGATGGCTTCCTGCAGCGCCATCGCGCCGTGCTCGGCGGCATAATCGGCAAAGCGGCGGTGCACGCCGGCCTCGCTCGCGCTCGACCATTCGCTGGGGCAGATCGCATCGCGCAGCGCGCGATAGCGCGGGCTGTCCGGCGCCGGCTTGGCACGGTCGATGAAGTTGCGGTTGAGGTCGATATTGTCCTCGTTGACCCGCCGGACCCAGGCAAAGCCGTAGGGGTTGATGGCGTGGATCAGCAGCACGGCGGTGTCCGGCGGGAGCGTCGCCAGCAACCCGCTTTCCAGCCAGCCGGTCTCGATCGCCGAGCCGCAGAAGCCCTCGGCGCCGTGGGTGCCGGCCATGCACAGCAGCAACCGGCCCGCATCGGCCGGCCCGAGCCAGGCGGTCTCGGTGCTCAGGTCCTCGCCGGACGGGCCCTTGGCCGGGTTGGCGTGACTGGAGATTCGGGCGCCGGCCGATTGCGCGGCCTCGCGGAAGCGTGTCCGCCCCTGGGCGAAGCTCTGCGGAAAGACGTTCTTTACGGCCATCTGCCACTCACTTATCTGCGAGGCGGCGAGATTAGGCGCTGAAGCCCGCTCCGGCCAGGGGTATGCTGACCCACGGGAATGGCGCTTGCGGGGAAATCCTGGATGGCACTGCCCCTGGCTGGACGAGCGTGCGCGGCGGGCCTTGCCGCAGCGATCCTGGTCTTCGGCGGCCCCTTGGCGCCGGCGGACCAGAAGGATACGCGTCTTCCCGGATTGTTCGATTCCCTGAAAAAGGCATCCTCCGGCGACGAGGCGGATGCCATCGAGGCCAAGATCTGGACGATCTGGATGGAGGCCGACGACCCGGCGATCGACAAGCTGATGGAGCAGGGCTCGGACGCCATGAGCAACGAGGACTATCCCGCGGCGATGCAGAGCTTCAACGAGATCATCGAGAAGAAGCCGGATTTCGCCGAGGGCTGGAACAAGCGGGCGACGCTCTACTATCTGATGGGCGACTACGTGCATTCGCTGAAGGATATCGACCGCACCTTGGAGCTCGAGCCCCGACATATCGGCGCGCTTTCGGGCCTCGGCCTCGTCAACATGCAGATGGACCGCGACGAAGCCGCGGCCGACGCCTTCAAGCGCGTGCTCGACATCGACCCGCAAAGCACCAGCGCCCGGATGAACCTCGCCATCGTGAATGACCTCCTGAAACGGAAATCGATCTGAAATGCGACAACTCTTCCTCCAGTCGGCGCTGATCGCCGGCCTCGTCGGAACCGCGCTTGCGCCGCATGCTTTCGCCGATCAGCACGATCCCAGCCTGCCCAAGCTCTTCCAGTTCCTGAAGACCACGACCAGCCCGGACGAAGCCGGTGCATTGGAGGACAGGATCTGGTCGGTTTGGGCCGAGACCGGCGACCCGGCGCTCGACAAGCTCATGATCAGCAGCTCCGACGCCATGGACCGGAACGATTTCCGATCCGCCCTCAAGGATCTCGACGCCATCACCGCCAGGAAGCCGAACTTCGCCGAGGGCTGGAACAAGCGCGCGACCGTCTATTACCTGATGGGCGACTACGAGAAGGCGCTGTCGGACCTCGACCGCGCGCTGAAACTGGAGCCCCGGCATTTCGGCGCGCTTTCCGGCCTCGGCCTCACCAACATGAAGCTGGGCCGCGACGAGGCCGCCGTGGATGCCTTCGAGCGCGTGCTGCAGATCGATCCGCTCTATCCCAATGCCAAGCTCAATCTCGAGCTGGCGAAGGATGCGATGAAGCGCAACTCGATCTAGAGGAGCGCCTTCGTCGTCTTAGGCGCGGACGACTTCCACTTCGATCCCGTGCACGGCGCTGCTCTGGGCCATGTCGGCCTTCTCGCCGGGATTGAGCGCGTTGATGTTGAGCCGGCCCGGCAGCAGCTTGGGCCAGCGGCTCTTATGCGCCAGCGCGACGCCGCGCGGCACGATCTCCCCGATCTCGGCTTTCATCGTGAGTCTTCCGGTCGCGTTGCGCACCGAGACGAGATCGCCAGGCAGGAGCGCGAGCTCGGCCGCATCGGCCGGATGAAGCAGCACGGTCTCCGGCCCGATCTTCTCGGCGATCTTCGCATCCTCATGATAGGAGCTGTTCATCAGCCAGGGCGATGCCGGCGAGAGCAGCCGCAGGCGGTGATCGGCCGGGCGCGCATCGGCATGGGGCAGGGGCAAAGCCGGGTGGCCGTCGGCCGCGGCGCGGGCGCTCTTCAGCTCGATCTTGCCCGAAGGCGTCGGGAAGGCGAGATCGGGGAAGAGCGGGACCGGCTCGGATTGAAGATCGACCGTGCCCTTGGCTTTCAGGGAGGCAAAATCCGGCAGCCCGGCTTGGCGCGCAAGCGTATCGAGGATCGCCGCGTCGTCCTCGAAGAGCTCCGGCTCGGCGAAGCCCATGGCGCGCGCGAGGCGGCGGAAGATCTCCTGATTGGGCAGCGATTCTCCGATCGCCTCGGTGGCCTTGGCCTGGGCCGAGAGCGAGAGGTGGAAGTAGGGCGCCACCAGGTCGTCGAATTCCAGGAAGCTCGCGGCCGGCAGGACGAAATCGGCGAAATCGGTCGTGTCGGTGGCGAAGCAGTCGATCGCGACATGAAAGAGATCCGGCCGCCGCAGACGCGCATGCAGATCGACCTGGCGCGGGTTGGAGGCGGCGAGGTTGATGTTCCAGGTGATGAGCGCCCGCGCGCGATCGGCATCGGCCAGCAGGTCCACGAGATCCATGTGGCTTGCGGTCCGCTTCGTGCCGGAGCGCAGATGCGGCGCTTCGACAGTGTCGCCGTCGAGCCCGCGACGGCCGCCGCCGTTCAGGAACAGAAAGCCGGCGCCGGGCTTGGCGAAATCGCCCTTGAGCGCCGAGAGCATCGCCACGGCGCGGAACACGTTGCCGCCGGTCGGCTGGCGCTGCAGGCCCTGGCCCATCCAGAGAAGAGCCGGGCCGGCGCCGAACAGGCGCGCCGCCTCCTCGATCTGCGCCGCGGGCACGCCGGTGATCGGCGCCGCCCAGTCCGGCGAGCAGCGCGCGACCTCGGGCTCCAGCTCTTCCCAGC
>DASZYM010000136.1:0-2796 GCA_035545355.1 Dongiaceae bacterium | reverse complement strand
CGAGTTCGTCATCATGGGCCTGCTGCCCGACGTCGCCCGCGATCTCGCGGTCACCATCCCGGCCGCGGGCATGCTGGTGACCGGCTATGCTCTGGGCGTCGTGATCGGCGCGCCGATCTTCACCCTGGGCACCAGCAATGTGCCGCGCAAGGCGCTGCTGATCGGGTTGATGAGCCTCTTCATCGCCGGCACCTTCATCGCGGCGATTGCGCCCAACTATCCGATCCTGCTGATCGCCCGCATCGTCTCGGCGCTCTGCCACGGCACCTTCTTCGGTGTCGGCTCGGTGGTGGCGGCAAGCCTCGTCCCGGCCAACCGCCAGGCCAGCGCCAGCGCGCTGATGTTCATGGGCCTGGCGCTCGCCAACATCATGGGTGTGCCGGCCGGCACGGCGATCGGCCATGCCTGGGGCTGGCGCGCGACCTTCTGGTGCGTGACCGGGCTCGGCGTCGTCACCATGATCGCCATCGCCGTGCTGGTCCATCCGGTGAAGACCGGCGGTCCCTCGCATTTCCGCACCGAGCTCACGGCCATCGCCCGGCTCGATGTCTGGATCGCGCTGCTGACCACCGTGGCCTATTCGGCCTCGCTCTTCGTCGTGCTGACCTATATCGCGCCGATCCTGCTGGACATGACCGGATTCACCCCGCGGCAGGTGACCATCGCGCTCTTCGTCTTCGGCGCCGGACTGGTGGTCGGCAGCAATCTCGGCGGCCGGCTCGCCGATATCGCGCTGATGCCGGCGCAGATCTCCATCCTGGCGGCGCTGACCATCGTGACCCTGGTCTTCACCTGGACCATGGGCGGCACGATCCCGGCCTATGTGACCCTGTTCGTCTGGGGCGCGGTCAGCTTCGCCAATATCTCGCCGCTGCAGACGCGGGTGGTTACGACGGCAAAGGGCGCGCCGACCTTGGCCTCCTCGCTCAACATCGCCGCGTTCAACCTCGGCAATGCCGGCGGCGCCGCACTCGGCGGATTGTTGATCCATGACGGTTTCGGCTACGCTGCGCTCACCATCGCGGGCGCCGCGATCGCGGGCGGCGGGATGCTGCTCGCCGTCTGGGGCGCCGCGCGGGACAAGAACGCCGTCGCGGTTGCGGCCGCATGAGGTGGCTGATCTATTCTCGGTCGTCATCCTCCGCGGAGGCGGAGGATCCACGAGTTTCTCTCGTGTGACGGATGCAAACTCGTGGATGGTCCGCCTGCGCGGACCATGACGAGAAGAACAGGGGAAGCGAAAAGATGTTCTACGGACAGATCGAAGGAACCGCCTGGGAGACCATCGATGAGCGGTTCGATTCCTGCTATGTCGGCCATGCCCGGGTCGAGCGGCTGTGGACCGGCGCCCGCTGGTCCGAGGGGCCGGCCTGGTTCGCCGCCGGGCGCTACCTCGTCTGGTCCGATATCCCGAACAACCGGATGCTGCGCTACGACGAGACCGACGGCTCGGTCTCGGTATTCCGCCAGCCCTCCGGCAATTCCAACGGCAACACCGTCGACAACCAGGGGCGCCTGGTCACCTGCGAGCATTCCGGCCGTCGCGTCAGCCGCACCGAGTTCGACGGCTCCATCACCACCATCGCCGACAAATATGACGGCAAGAAGCTCAATTCGCCGAACGACGTGGTGGTGAAATCCGACGGCTCCATCTGGTTCACCGACCCGCCCTACGGGATTCTCATCGACTATGAAGGCGCCACCTTCCAGAGCGAGCAGAAGGGCGGCGCCTGCCGGGTCTATCGGGTCGATCCGCAGAACGGCAAGGTCGAGGTGGTGGCCGACGATTTCGACAAGCCCAATGGCCTCGCCTTCTCGCCGGACGAGAAGGAGATGTACATCGTCGATACCGGGGCCTCGCATAAGAAGAACGGCAACCGGCATATCCGCAAGTTCAAGCTGAGCGCCGACGGCAGGAAGCTCTCCGGCGGCAAGGTCTTCGCCACATGCACCGCCGGCCTGTTCGACGGGTTCCGTTTCGACCGCGACGGCCGCATCTGGACCAGCGCCGCCGACGGCGTGCATTGCTACGACCCCGACGGCACCCTGATCGGCAAGATCAGGATCCCGGAGCTGGTCTCCAATGTCTGCTTCGGCGGGCCGAAGCTGAACCGCCTCTTCATCTGCGGCACGACCTCGCTCTATTCCGCCTATCTGGCGGTCAACGGCGTCGGCCCGAAATGGGCGAAGTAGGGGATAGAGTCTTCGACCCCTCACCCAACTCCGCCTAAGCTCGGCGTCGCTTTCAGCCAGTGCAGCCAAGAAGCCCCCTTCTCCCCAACGAGGGAGAAGGCAGGGATGAGGGGGCGGCGAGGGCGGCCCTCAACGGGCCGACCTTGCCGAAGCGGAGCCCAGCCCTGCGCCGGACGCATTGTAAAACCTGGAAAACCTGGGCTAGTGTCGCCGCCTTCGGGGTGGCAAAACCCCGCGGAAGCGACGCCTGCCAGCAGAGAGATGAACGATGCCGAAAACGCTCTTCGACAAGATCTGGGAAAGCCATCTGGTGCACCGTCAGGACGACGGCACCTGCCTCATCTATATCGATCGCCACCTCGTCCATGAGGTGACCTCGCCCCAGGCCTTCGAAGGGCTCCGGAACTCCAACCGCAAGGTCCATCGGCCGAACGCCACGCTGGCGGTCGCCGACCATAACGTGCCGACCACCGACCGCTCCAAGGGCATCACCGAGGAGGAGAGCCGGATCCAGGTCGAGACCTTGGAGCAGAACTGCCGCGATTTCGGCGTGCCCTACTTCTCGATGGACGATATCCGCCAGGGCATCGTGCACATCATCGG
>DASZYM010000135.1:0-2068 GCA_035545355.1 Dongiaceae bacterium | reverse complement strand
ATCGCGTATGAGACCGGGATGAAAGACGAGATCCTGCACGAGGCGCATCACCATTGAGCAGTCCGGGCATGACGTTCGGAGAAGAGCATGATCGCTTATCGCTATCTCACCGGCCCGGATGACGCCGCGTTTTGTCACCGCGTGACCGAGATGCTGAACAAGGGCTGGTTGCTCTACGGACCGCCGACCCTGACCTATGACGCGGAGCAGAAGCGCGTCATCTGCGGGCAGGCGATCACCAAGGACGTGCCGGATCGGACGTACGAGCCGGGAATGGACCTGGCGACCGTCTGACATAACCGTCTTTTGGGACCAAATGCATGCTAAGCTTTTGGCGATGAACGCGTTTTCCCGGACGAGGGAACCCGCGTTTTTCCCGTTTCGTGTAAGTCCGGTGTAAGTTGCACCGCAACGAAGCGGCGGTGCAGGGCGATGAAGCGAAGCGCATCCTAGCACAACGCGCCGATTTTTTCTACTCCGCCGCCGCCTGGCCGCGCAGGTAGTCGTCGAGCCAAAGCGAGCGATAGCCGTCCTCGCGCCAGAGGATCGGGAAGAAGCTCTCGTCCATCGTGGTGTCGCCGGCGCGTTTATAGCGGTTGTAGATGTAGCTGATATGCGTCGGGTGGAACTTCGCCTCCGACGACATGCAATGCGTGACCGCCGAGCGGCGCGGACGGTCGGCCGAATTCGCGCCGGAGCCGTGCCAACACCAGCCGTGATGGAAGGCGCAGCCGCCGGCCGGCACTTCGACGAAGGCGATCTCCGGCTCCTTGCCGATCGAATGCGCGGCAGCGACCATCTCCTTGCGATAATCCTCGGGCGCGTGGAACTGCCTGGCCGGCGGGAAGCGGCCCCATTTATGCGAGCCCTTCACGTATTCGATCGTGCCGCCGGCGGCGCTGGTATCGTCGAGCGCGATCCAGCAGGTGAGCATCGCCGGCGGGTCGATCCAGTCGGCATAGGAATTGTCCTGGTGATAGCCGAGCGACTTCGCGCCGGCCGGCTTCCAGATCACGTTGTCCTGGACGATGCGCGCGCCGCGCCAGCGGCCGAGCTGGGCGCAGAGCTTGCCGACCTCGCGGCGTAGCACGAGCTCCGCGACGGTGCGGTCGGATTTCCAGCCGTTGCAGATCTGGCGCGTGCGATCGGGTCGGTCGCGGCCTTCCTGCCAGTTCCATTCGTCGGGATAGAGGCCGGTCTCGAACTTGCCCTTGAACAGCGGCTCGAAGCGCGCGGCGACCGCCTCGGCCTCGCTGCGCTCGATCAGCTTGGGCAGGATCAGGAATCCGTCGGCGTCGAAACGCGCAACCTCATCGTCGGTGAGCCGGTCCAGCATCGTCGCCTCCGCTGCCGAATTCGTAGCATGCCCCTACGAGACCGTCATGCCCGGACTTGATCCGGGCATCTGGTTCCGATTGGCGCGAGATGCCCGGGTCAAGCCCGGGCATGACGAATGCACTCAGGTCGAATGATCTTCCAGGATCATGTCCGCGGCCTTCTCGGCGATCATGATGGTCGGGGAATTGGTGTTGCCGGAGACGATGCTGGGCATGATCGACGCGTCGGCGACGCGGAGCCCGGCGAGGCCGCGCAGCTTGAGGCGCGGATCGACCACCGAAGCGGGATCGTCACCCATGCGGCAAGTGCCGACCGGATGGAAGATGGTGGTGCCGATATCGCCGGCGGCACGCGCCAGATCGGCATCGCTGGCGATCGCCGCGCCCGGCAGCAGCTCCTTCGGCCGGTAAGGCGCGAAGGCCTTGCTCTCCAGCACGATGCGGCGGGTGAGCTTGATCGAGTCCGCGGCGACCCGGCGATCGGCATCGGCGGCGAGATAGTTGGGCTGGATCGCCGGCGGAAGCAGCGGATCGGGGCCCTTCAGCCGGATATGGCCGCGGCTCTCCGGGCGCAGGTTGCAGACCGAGGCGGTGAAGGCCGGATGGCGGTGCAGCGGCTCGCCGAACTTGTCGAGGCTCAGCGGCTGCACATGGTATTCGACATTGGCGGTGCGGTATTCCGGACCGGTCTTGGCGAAGGCGCCGAGCTGGGACGGCGCCATGGTCATCGG
>DASZYM010000134.1:0-3517 GCA_035545355.1 Dongiaceae bacterium | reverse complement strand
GGCCACGTCGACCCCTCACCCCTGCCCTCTCCCTCCAGGGGAGAGGGAGACTGGGTCCGCGCTGCGCGCGTAAGCCAGAGAGCCCGTCTCCATCGACAGCGCAAAACAACCCCCTCTCCCCTTGAGGGAGAGGGCAGGGGTGAGGGGTCGACGTGGCCTCTCTGAGTGATCTCCGCGCCGGCGGCAAACCGGCTCTTGCTGCTATCCTGGCGAAGCTCGAAACCGATCCGGATGACGACGGTCTGGTCGCGCTCCTCACCGAAGCGTTCCTCGCGCCGCTCGGGCAGGTGATCGGCCTGACCGGGCCGCCCGGCGTCGGCAAGTCGACCCTGGCGGGCGCGCTGATCTCGATCTATCGTGGCAAGGGCAAGAGCATCGGCGTGATCGCGGTCGATCCCTCGTCGCGGCGTTCGGGCGGGGCGCTGCTCGGCGACCGCACGCGCCTGCGCACCGATCCGGAAGATCAGAGCGTGTTCATCCGCTCCATGGCCGCGCGCGACCAGCTCGGCGGGCTCGCCGAGATCACCTATGGCGCCATGGTGCTGATGCGCGCGCTCTATGACGTCGTGCTGGTGGAGACGGTGGGTGTCGGCCAGTCGGAGACCGACATCGCGATGGCGGCCGACACGGTGGTGTTCTGCGTGCAGCCCGGCTCCGGCGACAGCCTGCAGTTCATGAAGGCCGGCATCGTCGAGATCCCGGACATCGTCGTGGTGACCAAAGGCGATATGGGCCGCGCCGCGACCCGGGCCAAGAGCGACGTCGTCGGCGCGCTCGGCATGGCGGCGGAGGCGAGCCTCGGCTGGTCGGTGCCGGTGCGCGTGGTGACTGCGACCTCGGGCGAAGGGCTGGATGAGCTGCTGGCCGAGATCGGCGAGCATTGGCACTGGCTGACCCGCGAGGCGCATCTCGCCGAACGGCGGCGCCTCCAGGCGGAAGCCTGGCTGAAACAGGCGATCAAGGAACGCTACGGCCGCGAAGGGCTGAAGCGGCTGGGCGCACTGTCGCTGGCGCCGGACACCGCGCCGTTCGGCTTGCTGGCGCGGACTGGCGATTAAGTCTGCCCCTTCTCAGGCAGTTTCAAGACCCTCATCCCTGCCTTCCCCCACGGGGGAAGGAGTCCATCGAGTGCGCGGTAGCGCGCGTGCAAACCCCCTCGCCCGTAGGGAGAGGGCAGGGGTGAGGGTCTTGAAACTGCCTGAGGCCTCTCAGAAATCCGCGAACGCCGCGATCGCTTCGCGGTTGAAGCCTTTGCTGGCGACCAGGAGCTGGCGCGAATAGGGGTGCTGGACCTCGCCCTTGGCGAGCTTGTCGGAATCGGCGAGCTCCACGATCTCGCCGCCGCGCATGATCGCGAGCTTGTGGCAGAGCTGCGCCACCACCGCGAGGTCGTGGCTGACCAGGATGTAGGTGAGGTCGAACTCCTTGCGGAGCGCCGCCAGCAGGTTGAGCACCTCCGCCTGGATCGAGACGTCGAGCGCGGAGGTCGGCTCGTCCAACAACAAGAGCTTGGGGCGTAGGATCAGGGCGCGGGCGATGGCGACGCGCTGGCGCTGGCCGCCGGAGAGCTGGTGCGGGTAGCGGAAGCGGAACTCGGGGCCGAGCTGGACCTGCTTCAAGGTCTGCTCGACCCGGTTCTCGATGTCGCCGATGCCGTGGACGATCAGCGGCTCGGAGAGGATGCGGTCGACGGTGTGCTTCGGATGCAGCGATCCGTAAGGATCCTGGAACACCATCTGGATCGCGCGGCGCATTTCCTTGTCGGGATGGGCCGAAAGCGGCTTGCCCGCAATGCCGATCGCGCCGGTCCAATCCGGGTTGAGGCCGGCGATCGCGCGCAAGACCGTGGTCTTGCCCGAGCCGGATTCGCCGACCAGGCCGAAGCTCTCGCCCGGCGCGATCGAGAAGCTGACGCCCTTCAGCGCCAGCACGTGATGGCGGCCGGTATGGAACTCGACCCGGAGGTCCTTCACGTCGACCATGGGCGAAGCGCCGTTCATGTCGCCGCCCTCACCGGCTGCAGCCAGGATGGATCGCGCTTCAGGGTCGGCAGCACGTCGACCGGGTGCTCCAGGTTCGGCGTGCAGGCGAGCAGGCCCTGGGTATAGGGGTGCTTGGCCTGGCTCAGGTTCTTGGCGTCGAGCTCTTCCAGCACCTGGCCGGCATACATGACCAGCACGCGGTCGCAGAAGGTGCTGACCAGGTTGAGGTCGTGGCTGATGAAGATCAGCCCCATGTTCCGCGTGCGGACCAGGTCGTCGAGGATCGCCAGCACCTGGAGGCGCACGGTCACGTCGAGCGCCGAGGTCGGCTCGTCGGCGATCAGGAGCTCGGGCTCGGTCACCAGCATCATGGCGATCATGGCGCGCTGGCCCATGCCGCCGGAAAGCTCGTGCGGCCAGGCGCGGAACACGCGCTCGGGATCGCGGATCTTCACCGCTTCCAGCATCTCCAAGGCACGGGTCTTGAGCTGCGCCTTGGGGATCTTGCGGGCGGCGGCTTCCATGAGCTGATCGCCGATCCGCATCACCGGGTTGAGCGAGTATTTCGGGTCCTGCATCACCATGGTGATGCGGCGGCCGCGGATCTTGCGCCATGCGGCGGGCGAGAGGCCGAGCAGGTTCTCGCCGGCAAATTCCAGCTTCTGCGCGGTGATCTGGCCGGTGGTGAGGCCGAGGATGGCGCGGGCGGTCTGCGACTTGCCGGAGCCGGATTCGCCGACGATCGCCAGTTTCTCGCGGCCGAGGGTGAAGGAGACGTCGCGCACCACATGGGCGATGCCGGTCGGCGTGTTGAACCGGATGTTGAGCTTCTGGACCTCGAGGAGCGGGGCGGCCATCTCACTGCTCCCGCGGATCGAGGACGTCGCGCAACCCGTCGCCGATCAGGTTGAAACCGAGGCTGACGACGAAGATCGCGATGCCGGGGAAGGTGCAGACCCACCATTGCTCCAGGATCTGGTTGCGGCCGTCGGAAACCATCGAGCCCCATTCCGGCTGCGGCGGCGCGACGCCCAAGCCGAGGAAGCCGAGGCCGGCGGCGATCAGGATGATGCCGGCCATGTCGAGGGTCACCCGCACGATCAGCGACGGCAGGCACATCGGCAGGATATGGCCGAACAGGATGCGCATGCTGGAGGCGCCGCTCATCTGCGCCGCGGCGATGTAATCGGCATGGCGGATGGTGATGGTCTCCGAGCGCGCGATCCGCGCGTAAGGCGGCCAGGAGGTGATGGCGATGGCGAGGATCGCGTTCTCGATCCCGGCGCCCAGGGCCGCGGCGAAAGCCAGCGCCAGGACCAGCTTCGGGAAGCCGAGGAAGGCGTCGGTGACGCGCATCAGCACCGTGTCCAGCCAGCCGCCGATATAACCGGCGGCGGCGCCGATCACCACGCCGACCGGGGCGGCGGTGACCGCCACCATGAAGATGATGAGCAGGCTGGTGCGCGAGCCGTAGACGATCCGGCTCCAGATGTCTCGGGATTGCTCGTCGGTGCCGAGCCAGTGCAGGTCGCCCG
>DASZYM010000133.1:0-3886 GCA_035545355.1 Dongiaceae bacterium | reverse complement strand
CTCCATCACGCGCTTCGCGGGAATTAACTTTCTGTAAACCTGTCGCGGTTCCCATTCGGAACCTTAAATTCGGATTCGGCGTTGCAATCCATCGCCGCGGGATTTCGGGCAACGACAGTTCGCAGCCGCAGCAGATGAATTGGCATCGCAAGCGCAAGATCATCACGAGCCTGTTCCTGGGTGGCGTCGCGCTGCTGATCGTGCTTGCCGTCGCCTCGGTCTATGTCGACAACCGCTCCATCCGGCTCAACGACGCGCTCTCCGACATCCGCGGCCGGGTCTCCAAATCCACCGACCTGCTGGTGGGGCTGATCGACATCGAGACCGGCTTGCGCGGCTATCTCATTGCCGGCGATCCGGCCTATCTCGAGCCCTTCTATCGGGGCCGCGACGTGGTCGCCAGCATTCATTCCGAGCTGCCCGAGATCGACCGCTGGACGGCGCCCGGCAATTCCGACCAGCCGCTCGGCGCGATGATGGCGAAGCGCCGCAGCCTGTTCGAGCATGCGATCGCAACCGCGCGGACCAAGGGCCTCGACGCCGCGCAGGACGAGCTGCGCGACAGCGAGGCCAAGCCGCTGATGGATGCCATGCGCCGGGTGATCGGCGCACAGC
Organism: Dongiaceae bacterium; assembly: GCA_035545355.1. GTDB lineage: Bacteria > Pseudomonadota > Alphaproteobacteria > Dongiales > Dongiaceae > Dongia. The sequence goes on along the minus strand of DASZYM010000133.1, from coordinate 3,271 downwards.
TTCTGGCCTATGAGGAGCAATCCAACGGCTTGCAGAAGCAGGCCGACACCTTGGCCGATCTGCATTCGATCACCGTCATCCTGGCGCTCGCCCTCTCCCTCGCCTTCCTGGCCGCGCAGTTCCTGATGTTCCGCGGCGAGATCGCCCATCGCGGCGAGATGGAGCAGACGCTCTGGCAGCGCAACGAGGAGCGGCGGCAGATCGCCGACCTCTCGGCGGCGCTCCAGCTCTCGGATTCGCGCCGGGAGGCCTATGGCGTGATCGGCGCCTATGCGCGGCGGATCATGCCCGCGGCCTCCGGCGCCTTCTATGTCTATACCGCGTCGCGCGACCAGCTCACCCTGGTCGCCCAATGGAGCGCCGGCGACCGCAAGGAGCAGGACGGCTGGGGCTTCATCGACCATCTCCACCCGAGCGATTGCTGGGGCTTGCGCCAGGGCAGCGAGCATATCGGCTGCGCCGACCAGAAGGGATCCGACAATCCCGACGCGGCGCCGCTCGACTGCAAGCATATCGAGACCGGGATCGGGCCCTATGCCTGCATCCCGATCGTCGGGCGCGGCCAGATCCTCGGCATGCTGCACCTGCGCGGCGAGGCGTTCCGCGATGCCAAGTCGACGCAGCAGCTCAAGCACACGATCGAGCGGCTGGTCGACCAGCTCTCGCTGTCCCTCACCAATATCGAGCTGCGCGAGCGCCTGGAGAACATGGCGCTGCGCGACGGCCTGACCGGGCTCTACAACCGGCGCTTCCTAGACGAGATGCTGGAGCACGAGCTGGCCAAGCTGCGGCGCAACGGACGGCCCGCCGCGCTGATGCTGGTCGATGTCGACCATTTCAAGCGCTTCAACGACACCTACGGCCATCAGGCGGGCGACGAAGCTCTGCGCAAAGTCGGCGCCGCCTTGCTCTCGGCGGTCCGCGCCAGCGACGTCGTCTGCCGCTATGGCGGCGAGGAGTTCCTGGTCTTCCTGCCGGAATGCGAGGCCGAGGAAGCGACCGCCAAGGCCGAGGCCTTGCGGGCCGCGGTCGCGGCGATCGCGCTGCGGGTCGGCGGCGAGCAGATCCCGCCGATCAGCGCATCCTTCGGCGTCGCGATGTTCCCCCTGGCGGGCGACAGCCGCACCGGGCTGGTGCAGCTCGCCGACCGCGCGCTCTATCGCGCCAAGGATGCCGGCCGCAACCGCGTCATGATGGCCGAGCCGCGGTTCGACGGCACCGAAGCCAAGCACATCCGCCAGACCCAGACGGCGAAATAGCCTCGATTGACAGATTGTCCGACCGGCCGCGATTCCGGCTAGTCTGCTGCCGGCATATCGGTACGGGGACAATCATGAAAGTCGCAGAATACGCCGCCTATGACGCAACCGGCCTCGCCGCCCTGGTGCAGAGGCGCGAGGTCTCGCCCAAGGAGCTGGCGCGGGTCGCGGCCGAGGCGATCGCCGCGGTCAACGGCGAGGTCAACGCGGTGGTCGAGACCTATCCCGACCGGATCGACGGCCTCGACGAGAAGACGCTCCCCGACGGCCCGTTCAAGGGTGTGCCCTTCCTGATCAAGGATATCGGCGCGCATCTCGACGGGCGGAAGTTCGAATGCGGCAGCCGGCTGTTGAAGGGCAATGTCGTGCAGGGCGACAGCCATGTCGGCAAGCTGTTCAAGGAAGCCGGCCTCAACATCATCGGCCGCACCAACGCGCCGGAATATTCGATCGCCGGCACGACGGAGAACGCGCTCTACGGCAATACCTCGACGCCCTGGCGCAAGGGCTACATGGCGGGCGGCTCGACCGGCGGCGGTGCGGCGGCGGTGTCGTCCGGCATGGTGCCGGTCGCGCATGGCTCGGATATCGGCGGCTCGATCCGCATCCCGGCCAGCCTCTGCGGCGGGGTCGGCCTCAAGCCGTCGCGCGGCCGCGTCTCCGCCGGTCCGCGGATGGAGGAAGGCGGCTGGGGCCTGGCGGCGAACTTTGCCCAGACCCGGACCATTCGCGATGCCGCGCGGATGCTGGACGCGATGGCGAAGCCCCAGGTCGGCGATCCCTTCATCATCCCGAAGCCCGATCTCCCCTATGCCGAGCTGATCGCGCGCGACGCGCCGAAGCTGAAGATCGCCTGGTCGACCAAGCCGGTGATGAATGCCGCGGTCGATCCGGAAGTCGCGGCGGCGGTCGAGCGTGTGGCGAAGCTGCTCGCCTCGCATGGCCACGAAGTGGTCGAGGAGCATCCGGACTTCGACGGCATCGAGGCCAGCCTCAAGATGCTCGACGTCTGGTTCTTCGGCTTCGCCGCCGACCTCGACGCGCGCGGCGCCAAGCTGGGACGCAAGCCCGGCCCGGATACACTGGAGCCGATCACCCTGAAGATCTACGAGTATTCGCAGCGCATCACCCAGGCGGGATTCCTCGCCTCGCATGGCATGATGAACACGATGCGCCGCAAGCTCGGCGTGCTGCTGGCCAAGCACGACATCTGGCTCTCGCCGACCACCGCGCATGTCGCCGAGCCGCACGGCATCTACAACCAGGGCCGGACCGACCTCTCGGCGGAAGATTGGCTGGTGCTGGCCGACGGACCGGTGCAGTTCTGCTTCCCGCACAACATCATGGGGACGCCGGCGATCTCGCTGCCGCTGGCGATGCATTCCAGCGGCCTGCCGATCGGCGTGCAGCTGGGCGCGGGGCCGGCCCGGGAGCATCTCGTCCTGCAGCTCGCGGCAATGCTGGAGCAGGAGCTGCCCTGGAAGGACCGGGTGCCGCCGCTGCACGCTGCGCGGTTTTAGAGAGCGTCAGGAGAAAGGATAAGGCCCGGCAAATTCGCCGATATAGGCCTGGTGCGTGACGAGGCCGTCCGCCGGCGTCCAGCGGTGTAGCAGATAAGCGGGTGGCTCCATGATCAGTGTCTCAGGGGCGCCAGGCTTCAGCGCCAGAGAGACTTGATGGGCAGTGCTCGGAGCCACCTGCACGATCGTCCCGGCGAAGCGCTTTATGATCGGCCGAGGGCTGTGCCCGCAGAGCACGCGCTCGACCTGGGGATGCTTGGCGATGACGGCGGAGAAGGCGTCTGCCGAATGCAGATTGATCTCATCCATGAAGTCGACGCCGCATTTGATCGGCGGATGGTGCAGCACAACTACGGTCGGCTTCTCGGGCTGAGCGGTAAGGGCCCGGTCGAGGAAATCGAGCCGCTTCGGGCAGAGCTCGCCATGCCCCGCGCCTGGCACGATGGAATCCAGCATCACCAGCCGGAGCGGCAGGTCATCAACCGTATACTG
>DASZYM010000132.1:0-1963 GCA_035545355.1 Dongiaceae bacterium | reverse complement strand
ACGCCGATCTTCATGCGGATCTGGTTGATGAAGATCACCATGCAGCGCGAGCGCGAGATCGAGCCGGTGAGCTTGCGCAAAGCCTGGGACATGAGCCGCGCCTGCAGGCCGACATGGGTGTCGCCCATCTCGCCTTCGAGCTCGGCCTTGGGCACCAGAGCCGCGACCGAATCCACCACCAGCACGTCGATGGCGCCGGAGCGCACCAGCGTGTCGGCGATCTCCAGCGCCTGCTCGCCCGCGTCGGGCTGCGAGATCAGCAGGTCATCGACCTTGACGCCGAGCTTCTTGGCATAGACCGGGTCGAGCGCATGCTCGGCATCGACAAAGGCGCAGGCGCCGCCCTGCTTCTGCGCCTCGGCGATCACCTGGAGCGCCAGGGTGGTCTTGCCCGAGGATTCCGGGCCGTAGATCTCGACGATGCGGCCGCGCGGCAGGCCGCCGATGCCAAGGCCGATATCGAGGCCGAGCGAGCCGGTGGAGATGACCTCGGTCTCGACCAGTTGCTCCTTGCCGCCGAGGCGCATGATCGAGCCTTTGCCGAAGGCGCGTTCGATCTGCTGCAGGGCGGCGTCCAGAGCCTTGTTCTTGTCCATGCTGTCCCGTTCCGGAATGCGAATCACGTTCTGCGCCATGGCGCCCTCTCCCTCTTAATGCCGCCCGTCGATCGGCCCAAATGGAATGTGATCGGAAACTGGAAAGACCCTAGTACGCTTTTTGTTCCAGGTCCACACAAAAGATCGAAACAGGAACAGAAATCCTCAAACACCCCTCGCCGCGCGAGGCCCAGAGCGTGCGGCGGCGGTCTGGCGCGCCCGGGAGCCTTTACCGGCAGCACCCCGATTGGGGGCCGTCAAGGTGATCTACCTACCTGATAACAAAGCGCTTTTCGCCATCCGGAGTACGCGAAGCGGATTCGCCATTTTGTAAAGGCCCCGTCAAGGTGCGGCGAACCGGCTCCGTCGCGACACCCGGACATGGCTGCGCCGACCCGCGGCCTCGATGACCGAAAGGGCAGCGGACGGAGCGGCAGACCAAAGAGCCGGCGAGCCGCCCCAGGCGGCGGTATCTCACTGGAACAAATCATAAACGAAAGGACCGGATTTGTCAAACTCGGCGGCTGTTCTTGTCGGTAGCACATCAGTTGTCCGGTCTTCGTAGCACGTCACTTGTCCGGTTTTAGAATCGGTCCAAAGCGGGCGGGGACCGACCGTAGGGCGGTGCAAGCAGGTCCGGAGAATGCGCCTTGAAGCGGGCTGCGGCCGGTTGCGGCCCATCATGCACCGCCCTACTGTCCGCCGCGTGAGATGCGGCGCCCGCTACCGGGCGGGAGTCGCGGGGCCTGATCGCAGCGGCCATTAAAGGAAGAGCTTGGGGAAGACGGCATGAAACATCTCGGTCGCAACGCGCGCGGCGCGGCGCGCGGGCTCGGCGCGGCGGTGGCCCAGGGCGTGGTGCTCGGCGTGGTGCTGGCGGCGGGTGCGGCACCCTGGAGTGCGGCGCTGGCGGTGACCTCGGGGAAGGACCGGCTGGCGGCGGATCTGGAGACCCTGACCAAGCAGCAGCTCGCGAGCAACACGGTGATCCCGGACCGCGACAAGCCGCGCACCGCGCAATGCCTCGCGAAGGCGATCGCCGCCGACGTGCCCGACGCCGATGCCGGCAAGCTCTCCGACATGTTCAACCGCCGCGCCCCGTTCGACAAGGCGCTGGAGGTGAAATGGCTGACCATCGGCAAGAAGGACGCACCGGCGCGCTACCAGCAGGTGATCAACGCGGTGCAGAAGATGTGCCCGGATCTCGAGCCGTATGTGGAGCCGATGTTTTAGGAGAGCGCCATGCCCAATCCCGAACTCGATCCTGCGATGATGGCGAAGCTGGCCGGGGCGGTGTCCTTCATCTGCGGGGCGACGCATCCTTGCACCCTGGCGCTGAAGAAGGCGGCGGAGAGCGGGGATAAGGC
>DASZYM010000131.1:0-9689 GCA_035545355.1 Dongiaceae bacterium | reverse complement strand
GACAGCGAGTCCGAAGCTTCTCTACCAACCTCCCCCGAAGACGGGGGAGGCTTAGTTCCCGACACCAAGCTCCTGCCCTCACCCCGGCCCTCTCCCCGTTGGGGGGAGGGAGGAGAATGACGCTCGCAATTTACGCTGCAGAGTGGCGTTCCCTCTCCCCAACGGGGAGAGGGTTAGGGTGAGGGTATAGCGATTCAATCTGATGGCATCCCGGTTTCAGGGCTGAAGCTTCGGCGGACGCGGCGGAGAGACTTGACAATGGCGCGGCGCGGAACTTCGCTTGCAGGGGCCGCTTTGTACATACGGCTTCAGCATTTCCCAATCAGGAGAACGAGACCATGGCACAGGCAGCAAGCGATTTCGACGTGCTGCGCGACGACATCGCCGCGCTGAAGAAGCAGATGGCGGATCTGGTCCGGCACGGGGCCGCGGCCGCGCGTCATCAGGCGGAGGACATGAAGGACCTGCCGGAGCGCGGCGCCGAGACGTTGCGCGAGCAGGTGCGCGAGTCGCCGATCGCCAGCATCGCGATCGCCTTCATCGCGGGCTCCATCGTCGCCCGGCTGCTGCGCTAGCCATCATGGAATCGCTGCTCCGACTGGCACTGGTCGCGGCGACCGGCGCCAGCATCGGCGGACTGGAGCGCGCCGGTCGCCGGCTCGCGATCTGCCTCGCAGTGGCCGTGGCGGTCGGCATCCTGGGCGCGGTGGCGATCGCCTGTTTCGCCGCCGCCGGATGGTACGCGCTGCTGCCCCAGGTCGGTCCGGCCTGGGCCGCGCTGATCATCGGCCTGGCGATGGCGGTCGTGGCCGCGGTGGTATGGGCGATCGCCGAGCGACGGCGTCGCCGTGCGCCGCCGCCGAGCACCGGACTGCTGGACGCGCTGCCGCTTGCGGCCTCGCAACTGCCAAGCGGAGACGAGATGGCGAAGATGCTGTCGAAACATGCCGGGACCGTCATGCTCGCCGCTTTCGCCGCCGGCATGTTCCTGAACCGCCGGCGCTAGGCCGGCGATTCTCTTCGGCGCATGAAGACAGTGGGGGAGTCGCGCGATGTCTAGGCGCGCGCGACCTTGGGCAGTTCCTTCATCTCGGTGCCGCTCAGGCGCGCAACGGCGGCGTCCCAACTGACCAGGTTCTTCAGGAACACGTCGACGAAGCCCTCGCGGCGATTCTGGTAGTCGAGGTAATAGGCGTGCTCCCAGACGTCGCAGCCGATCAGCGTGGTCTTGCCCTCCGCCATCGGCGATTGCGCATTCCCCGTGCTGACGACCGCGAGGCGATTGCCTTCCGAGATCAGCCAGACCCAGCCGCTGCCGAACTGGTCGACGGCGGTCTTCTTGAAGAGATCGACGAAGCCTTCATAGCCGCCGAACGAGACATCGATCAGATGCGCGAGATTGCCCTGGGGCTGGCCGCCGCCATTGGGCGCCATCGACTCCCAGAAGAAATCGTGGTTCCAGACCTGGCCGGCATTGTTGAAGATCTTCTTCGGCCGCGCGCCGCGCTGGCCGTTCAGATCGCGCACCAGGTCGTGCAGGGTCTTCTTCTCCAGCGGCGTGTTCGCCACCAGGTCGTTCAGCTTGTCGACGTACGCCTTGTGATGCTTCCCGTAGTGAAACTGGATGGTGCGCGCCGACATATGCGGCTCAAGCGCGTTCTCTGCGAAGGGCAGGGGTTTCAATGAATATGGCATCTGGTACTCCACAATATCGGTTTGCCGGCCTCGCGCAGAAGCCGCGCCCCATCCCGGCGCGCGCTCCATCGCTCCCCCTGCTGTAGCAAGCGGCCGGAGCCGCTGTGGTTCCGGTTAGCGGGCCTCCGAATCGGCCCGTCCTTCTTGAGCCATCGCAGCCGGAACCGGCCTTCCCGACACAGGTTAGGAGGTCAGAGTGCTTGTGGGCGCTCTAAGGATAGAAGTGCGCTTCAAATGGAGGATGCGATGAACAAGGACCAGGCGAGCGGGAGCTGGAAGGAGCTGAAGGGCAAGATCAAACAGCAATGGGGCAAGCTCACCGACGACGATCTCACGGTGCTCGAGGGCACGTCGGACGAATTGTCCGGCCGTATCCAGAAACGCTACGGGATCGCCAAGGAAGAGGCGGAGAAGCAGATCGACACGTTCCGGAAGAGCAATCAGGACCTCGTCTCGAACTGGTAGCAGTTCGGCCGGGTGTAGAAAGAAAAGGGGCGCCGAACGGCGCCCCTTTTGCTTTGGCTGCCCCTAGACCGGGGGCGGCGCCCGTCCGCGGATCAGGTAGATGAGGCTGCTGACCACGAACAGCACGACGAAGATATAGAACAGGATCTGCGCGATGCCCGCGGACGCCACCGCCAAACCGGTGAATCCGAACAGCCCGGCGATCAGGGCGACCACGAGAAAGACAAGGGCCCAACCTAACATCGGAACTACTCCTCTCATTGGCTGGTCGAAGCACGCCTCCCCGGCCGCATGGGGCGGCGGAGAAGGAGCACGGTGATCAAACCCGATATTCGGAGGGGGGTTCCTCGACCCGATGCATCCGGGACCGGCCGCTGGCCGAAATGCCCCGACCCGGCGCAAATGAGCATCCGAGTATGTGGTTGTCTCGGGGCAGAGCCGAATTCACGACATTACCTCGAAATCGCCCCGAGATTGCCGTGATGGGTTACTACAACGTTCCCCCATTGCTACACCATGGTGCAGGGCGCCGGCGCCGCTGAGTTGATCGCGCTGCATCAGGCCCGCATAGTTTCTCCGCGTCTCGGCCCAAACTCGATTCGAAACATCAGGGCTCTCTTCGGCGCAACGATAGCAGCGAAGAACGGAAGGTGATGCGGGCGATGCGCCTGCAGATGTCGCCGGTAACGACCGGTGGCTGGATCGCCAACTACGTCGGCATCACGCCGACAGACGATGGAGCGGGCCGCGTCAGGGCGACCGCTCAACAAAACAGCGTGGGGGAATTCGCCTCCGCGCATGATGTCAACGCGTCTGACTTCGGTTGGGCCAACCTCGAGAGGTCGTGCTATGGAACAGTTCGGCAGTTCCCGGCGAATGGAGTCACCGTCCGATGACTCGGCGGATTCGAAGCCGACGACAAGCGATTCCAACATCGAACGCCAATTCACCGAAGTCAGCGCCGCGGTGGTCGAGCATCTGCCGCATCTGAGGGCCTTTGCCCGCTCGCTCTCCTCCAGCAAGGACCAGGCCGACGACCTGGTCAGCGAGGCGGTCGCCCGCGCCCTGGCTTCGGCACATCAGTTCCGGCCGGGCACGAACTTCAAGGCGTGGATCTTCACGATCCTGCGCAACGCGTTCTACACCGAGGGCCGCAAGCGCTGGAATCGCGTGGTGACCCTGGACGACAACCTCTATCACCAACCGTCGGTCGGCCCGACCCAGGAAGATTCGCTGTCCTTCTGCGACTTCCGCCGCGCCTTCATCCAGTTGAGCCCGCGCCAGCGCGAGGTCCTGATGCTGGTCGGCAACAGCGATCTCAGCTACGAGGAGGTGGCGGCGCAGTGCCGCTGCCCGGTCGGCACCGTGAAGAGCCGCGTCTCCCGCGCCCGCCTCGACCTGAAGCGGCTGCTGGAGGACGAGGAGATGGCGCAGCCGCGGCGCAACGTGCCGCCGATCGCCGATGCCAATCTGACCGAGGCGCTGAGCGCCGCCGGCGTCCGCCGCAGCCGCCGCAAGCGGAGCGAGTCGCGGCTGATCAACTGAGCCGGGTTTCCGAGCCGGCGGGATTCTCCCGCGGCGCCGGTGTGCTAAAAGGCGGGCTTCGAGTCGCTTCTGCGGAGCCCGCCTTTGGATTCTGGATCGGCACGCGATCTGCCGCCGGCTTTGGCCCTGACCGGGCTCGGCCTCGCGATCGCCGTCGCGGTGCTCTATCGCTTCGCCGGCATCGGCCGCTGGCGCCGTTACGGGACGCCGGGCGGGCTGGGGACGGGAGCGGCGCTGGGGGCGGCTTCGGCACTGGCCGCGGCACCGCTCTGGCTCGCACTGCCGCCGCTTTCCGGATTGGGCGCCGCGGTCGCCTTCGAAGCCTCCCTGCTGCCCCCGCTGGCGGCGCTGACCCTTGGCCTGGTGACCGGATTGGCCGCGGCGGGCACCGCCGCCGCCCTCCTGCTGGCGATCACGCTCGGCGCCGCCTGGCCGGCGGCCGGGATGCTGGCGCTGATCGTCGTGCTGGGCGCGTTGGTGATCCGCCAGGACCTGGCGCCGTTCAATCAATGGATCGACTGGCGCTGGGCGCGGCGCAGCGGCACCGCCGCCGAGCCCGCACCGGGCGGCGCGCCCGGCGAATGGCATGCCGCGATCATCGGCATCGCGCCGGCGCTGCTGCTGCTGCCGACGCTGTCGGCGGCCTCGGCGGCGGGATGGATCGTCGGCCTGATCGCGGCCGCGCTGCATATTCCGGCCTTCCGGCTGGTGCGCCAGCTGATCCATGACGGAATGGAATCGATCCTGCCCAGCGGGCTGATCGCCGAGCCGAGCGAGGACCGTGCCGCGATCACGCCGCTGCTGGCGCGCATCATCGCCGAGCTGCCCGAGGGCATCGCGGTGTTCGACGCGAACGACCGGCTGCTCGCCTGCAACGGCCAGTACCGTGCGCTCAACCGCGATCTCTCCGGCGACCTCGAACCGGGCGCCGCCTATGCGGCGCTGCTGCGCGCCGAGCTGGAACGCCACGGCGCGGGCGACCTGACCCCCGCGCTGAACGAAGCCTTGAACCGGCATCGCTCCCTGCCCTGGCGGCTGGAGCAGCCGCGCGCCGAGGGAAGCTGGGTACAGATCCAGGAGCAGCGCACCGCCGATGGCGGCACCTTGCGCATCATGCGCGACATCACCGCGATCAAGGCACGCGAGCTGCAATTCGCCGACCTCGCGCAGCGCAACGCCGTGCTGGCCAGCACCGTGGCCTCGGTCACCAGCGGCATCGTCATCTGCGACGCGGTGGCGCCCGATCAGCCGATCGTCTTCGTCAACGCCGCCTTCAACCGCATCACCGGCTATACCGCCGCCGAGGCGATGGGCCGCAATTGCCGCTTCCTGCAGGGCCGCGACACCGACCGCGAAGCGGTCGAGCGGATTCGCCGCGCGGTCACCACGGGCCGGCCCGTCACCGCGACGATCCGCAACTACCGCAAGGACGGCAAGACCTTCTGGAACGAGATCAATATCAGCCCGCTGCGAGACGAAAGCGGGCGGCTGATCCATTTCGTCGGCATCATCCAGGACGTGACCAACCGCATCCGCACCGAGGACAACCTGCGCGAGGCGAAGAACCAGGCCGAGGTCGCCAGCCGGGCCAAGTCGGACTTCGTCGCCAGCGTCAGCCACGAGCTGCGCACGCCGCTGAACGCGATCCTGGGTTTCTCCGAGGTGATGCAGCTCGAGCTCTTCGGCGCCCTGGGCGCGCCGCAATACCGCACCTATGCCAAGGACATCCATGCCAGCGGGCGGCTGCTGCTCGACATCATCAACGACATCCTCGACATCTCGAAGATCGAGGCGGGCCGGATGGAGCTGTTCCCCGAAGCCGTCGCCGCCGCGGAAGCCGTCGACTATTGCCTGCACCTGGTCTCCGGCCGCGCGCAGAGCGGCGGCGTGACGCTGCGCTCGGAGATTCCGGACATGCTGCCGCGGCTCTGGGTCGATCCGCGGGCGGTCCGGCAGATCCTCAACAATCTGCTGACCAATGCGGTCAAATTCACGCCCAAGGACGGTACCATCACCCTGAGCGCCCGGCAGGCGGGCGCGGACTGGGTGGAGATCGCGGTGGCGGATACCGGAATCGGCATCGCCGCCAAGGACATCCCGAAAGTGCTGGAGCCATTCGGGCAGGCCGACAATGCCCTGTCGCGCCGCCAGCAGGGCACCGGCCTCGGCCTGCCGATCGTCAAGGCGCTGGTCGAGATGTCCGGCGGCACCTTCGCCCTGGAGAGCGAAACCGGGCGTGGGACCACGGTCACCATCCGGCTGCCGGCCGCGCGGCAACAGGCCCTGAAAGCCGAGACCGGGGCCGCGTGATGGGACCAAGAACCTGCCGCGTCCGCTTCCTGGACTTGGCGGCCAGCCCTCTGTTATCGTTCATTGTTTTGCAGCGCGGCAGAGGTGGTTGGCAGGTTCATGGCAGACCATCCGATATGGAACGCCCCAGGGAACGCCGGCGGGACTAACGCCGAGGGGGGCAGGACCATCGAGGATTGGCGCAAGCTCGCTTCACGCGAGCTGAAGGGCGCCGATCCGGCCGCGCTCGACTGGATGACACCCGAAGGACTCCGGGTAAAGCCGCTCTACACCGCCGCCGATCTCGAAGGGCTGGAGACGCCGGGCTCGCTGCCCGGGCTGCCGCCCTATACCCGCGGGCCCCGGGCGACGATGTATGCCAACCGGCCCTGGACCATCCGGCAGTATGCGGGCTTCTCGACGGCGGAAGAGTCCAATGCCTTCTACCGCGAGAACCTGAAGCGCGGGCAGATGGGATTGTCGGTCGCCTTCGATCTCGCCACCCATCGCGGCTATGACAGCGACCATCCGCGGGTCGTCGGCGATGTCGGCAAGGCCGGCGTCGCGATCGATTCGGTCGAGGACATGAAGGTCCTGTTCGACGGCATCCCGCTGGACAAGATGTCGGTCTCGATGACCATGAACGGCGCGGTGCTGCCGGTCCTGGCCGCCTTCATCGTCGCCGGCGAGGAGCAGGGCGTGCCGCAGGAGAAGCTCTCCGGCACGATCCAGAACGACATCCTGAAAGAGTTCATGGTGCGGAACACCTATATCTATCCGCCCGCACCCTCGATGCGCATCGTCGCCGACATCATCGAATACACCGCCAGGCGGATGCCGAAGTTCAACTCGATCTCGATCTCCGGCTATCACATGCAGGAAGCGGGCGCGACGGCGGTGCAGGAACTGGCCTTCACCCTGGCCGACGGGCTGGAATACGTGCGCGCGGCCTTGTCGAAGGGGCTGAAGGTCGATGAATTCGCGCCGCGGCTTTCCTTCTTCTTTGCCATCGGCATGAACTTCTTCATGGAAGTGGCGAAGCTCAGGGCCGCGCGCTTCCTCTGGGCCAAGCTGATGCGGCAGTTCGATCCCCAGGACCCGCAATCGCTGGCGCTGCGGACCCATTGCCAGACCTCGGGCGTTTCATTGACCGAGCAGGATCCCTATAACAACGTGATCCGCACCACGATCGAGGCGATGGCAGCGGTTCTGGGCGGCACGCAGTCGTTGCACACCAATTCCTTCGACGAAGCGATGGCCTTGCCGACCCCGGCCTCGGCCGCGATCGCCCGCGCAACCCAGCTCGTGATCCAGGAGGAGAGCGGCATTCCGCATGTGATCGATCCCCTGGGCGGCAGCTATTATGTCGAGCATCTGACCGCGAGCCTCGCCAAGGCCGCGGAAGAGCTGATCGACGAGGTCGAGACGCTGGGCGGCATGACCAAAGCGGTCGAGAGCGGCATGCCCAAGCTCCGCATCGAGGAAGCGGCGGCAAGGCGCCAGGCGCGGGTCGATCGCGGCGAGGACGTGATCGTCGGCGTCAACAAGTACCAGTCCGGCACGCAGCATGAGGTCGAGATCCTGGATGTCGACAACGCCAAGGTCCGCGAGGCGCAGGTCGCGCGGCTGAACCGCGTGAAGGCCGGGCGGGATGCCGGCGCGGTCACGGCGGCGCTCAACGCGCTGTCGACCGCCGCGGCCGGGAATAGCGGCAATCTGCTGGAGCTCACCATCGCGGCGATGCGCGCGCGGGCGACCTTGGGCGAGGTGTCGAGCGCGCTGGAGCAGGTGTTCGGCCGGCACAAGGCGGAGATCCGCTCGGTCGCCGGCGTCTATGGCGCCGCCTATCGCGACGACCCGGATTTCCAGATGATTCAGCGCAAGGTGCAGGACTTCGCCCGCGAGGAGGGGCGGCGGCCGCGTCTTCTCGTGGTGAAGCTCGGCCAGGACGGCCATGACCGCGGCGCCAAGATCATCGCCACCGCCTTCGCCGATATCGGCTTCGACGTCGATGTCGGTCCCTTGTTCCAGACGCCGGAGGAAGCGGCGCGCCAGGCGATCGAGAACGATGTGCATGTGATCGGCGTATCGTCGCAGGCGGCCGGGCACAAGACCCTGGTGCCGCACTTGATCGGCGCGCTGAAAGAGGCGCGGGCCGAGGACATCCTGGTCGTGGCTGGCGGCGTCATCCCGGCGCAGGATTACGAGATGCTGACCAAGGCGGGCGTGGCGGCGATCTTCGGGCCCGGCACCAACATCCCGAAAGCCGCGGCGGAGATTCTGAATCTGATCCATCGGCGGCGGAAGGCCGCCGAATAGACGGCCGGCCGCGAGGCCGCTTCGTCCAAGAAATCCATTTTAGAAAGTTTGGGGGCGGACGCGCGTCTCATGAATATCGGCAACAACACGCATCGTATCGCTGGCATCGTCAGCGCCGTCCTGAGCCTGGTCTGGGCCGCCCTTTGGATCGGCTATATCCAGTATTCGCTGGGGCTCGACACCCTGCCGACGCTGACGCCGGACGTCACGGCGCCGATCATCTTCATGCTGGTCCTGCCGCCGGTCCTGATCTGGGTCGTGCTGGGCTATTGGACCCGCGGCCGCGCGCTCGCGGACCATACGGACAGCATCAACCGGCAGCTCGAGCGCCTGACCATCGCCGACGGCCAGGCGACCGAGCGGGTGAACCAGGTCGCCGGCGCCCTGAAGCGCCAGAGCGCCGAGGTGGAACGCGCGACCGCCCAGGCCACCGAGGCGCTGGAGCGGATCCGCCAGCAGTTCCGGGACCAGACCGATGAGCTGGAGAGCGCCGCCAAGGCGGCGGATGTGCAGTCGCTGACGCTCGAGGCGCGGATCGCCGAGCAGCGCCGCAATCTCGGCGAGCTCGCCGGCGCTGTCGACCGGCAGAAGGAGCTCCTGAGCCTGATCGCGAAGGAACAGGCCAAAGCGATCCGCAACGCCGCCGACGAGGCGGCCAAGCACGTCGCCGACGCCTTCGTTGCCAGAGGCACCGAGATCGAGGGCGTGATCGACCGCATCATCGAGCACGGCAACATCGTCCAGCAGACGGTCGAGAAGCAGGTGGACGCGCTGAAAGGCGGCGCCCGGGCGGCCGCGGCCGATCTCGAGCGCGAAGGCGACGAGATCGTGCAGCGGATCGATGCGGTGACCGAGGGACAGCGCAAGCAGGTGCAGCAGCTCCTGGACACGACCGAGCGGCTTTCCGGCGCGTTCGGCGGCGTCGCCGAGGCGGCGATCTCGAAGGTCGGCGGCATCGCCGATACGCTGAGCCAGCGCTTCGGCGAGCGGATCGAGGCGATCCAGCGCGCCGGCAGCGATGCGGAAGCCGCGCTGCAGAAGGCGGTGCGCAGCAGGATCGACGAGACCCATGCCCAGTCCGAGGAGCTGACCGCGCAGCTCGAGAAGAAGCTGGCCGCGATCTCCGCCAGCCGCGGCGAGATCGCCGCCGCCGAGGCGGAGCTCCGGGACCTGATCGAGCAGCAATCCGGCACGCTCACCGAGCGCAGCCGTACCGCGCTCGACAACCTGAAGCGGCAGATCACCCAGGAGCTCGGCAATATCACCGAGGCGGTCAACGCCACCGAGGCCAAGCAGCGCGAGTTCGACGAGGTGCTCGGCCGCCATATCGAGGCGCTGAGCGCCGCGACGGCGGAGAATGTCCGCGCCGTGACCGC
>DASZYM010000130.1:0-2423 GCA_035545355.1 Dongiaceae bacterium | reverse complement strand
GCCGCGATGCAAGGCGGCGCTTTGCGGGAGCGCGTCGCATGAGAGCGATTCCCCTCGACATCGGAATCCTGCATTTCGTCGGCATCGGCGGCATCGGCATGAGCGGCATCGCCGAGACGCTGCACAATCTCGGCTACAAGGTGCGCGGCAGCGATCTCGCCGACAGCTACAACACCAAGCGCCTGCGCGAGCGCGGCGTGCCGATCGAGCTCGGCCATCGCGCCGAGAATCTCGGCGACGCGTCGGTCGTGGTCGTCTCCTCGGCGGTGAAGCAGGACAATCCGGAGGTGCTCGCCGCCCGCGCGCGTCTCCTGCCGGTCGTGCGCCGGGCCGAGATGCTGGGCGAGCTGATGCGCCTCAAATGGTCGATCGCGATCGGCGGCACCCATGGCAAGACGACGACCACCTCGCTGGTCGCGGCCTTGCTGGAAGCCGGCGGTTTCGATCCGACCGTGATCAACGGCGGCATCATCAACAATTACGGCACCAATGCGCGCCTCGGCGCCGGAGACTGGATGGTGGTCGAGGCCGATGAGAGCGACGGCAGCTTCATGAAGCTGCCCGCGACCATCGCCATCGTCACCAACATGGATCCGGAGCATCTCGACTATTACGGCTCGGTGGAGGCGATGAACCGCGCCTACGAGACCTTCGTCGAGAACATTCCGTTCTACGGCTTTGCGGCGCTCTGCATCGACCACCCGGTGGTGCAGGCGATGATCCCGCACCTCATCGACCGCCGCATCATCACCTACGGCTTCTCGCCCCAGGCCGATGTGCGCGCGACCGATCTCACCATGCATCCCGACGGATCGCAGTATCGCGTCATCATCACCGACCGTTATCGCGACGCCCAGCGCGAGATCACCAATGTGCGCCTGCCGATGGTGGGAAGGCACAACGTGCAGAACAGCCTCGCCGCCATCGCAGTCGCCAACGAGATGGGCGTCGAGGACGCCAAGATCCGCAGCGGTCTCGCCGGCTTCGGCGGCGTCAAGCGCCGCTTCACCCGCACTGGCGAGGCGCGTGGCGTTACCGTGATCGACGATTACGGCCATCATCCGGTGGAGATCGCGGCGGTGCTGACCGCGGCGCGCCAGGCCAGCCGCGGCCGGGTCATCGCCGTGGTCCAGCCGCACCGCTACACCCGGCTGCACTCGCTGTTCGACCAGTTCTGCGCCTGCTTCAACGATGCCGACGTGGTCCTGGTCGCCGACGTCTATTCCGCCGGCGAGACGCCGATCGAAGGCGCCAGCGCCGAGGCTTTGGTCCAGGGCATGCGGGAGCGCGGCCACCGCCATGTCGACTACATGCCGGATCCGAAGCAGCTTGCGCGCCAGGTGGCGCCGCTGGTGCAGCCGGGGGACATGGTCGTCTGCCTTGGCGCCGGCTCGATCACCTATTGGGCGGCGGCGCTGCCGGCCGAGCTTGAAGCCGTGTTCGCGGCCGGCGACCGGTCGGCCTCCGGAGCGGCGAGATGAGGGCATTCATGGCACAGCAACGCCCGCTCATCGAACGATTGCCGCAGGTGCGCGGCCGCCTGACCCAGGGTGCGAGCCTCGCCTCGGTCACCTGGTTCCGGGTCGGCGGCGCGGCGGAAGTGCTGTTCAAGCCTGCCGATCTCATGGACCTGCAGGGCTTCCTCGAGCGCAAGCCCGAGGACGTGCCGGTGACCGTGTTCGGCGTCGGCTCGAATCTGCTGGTGCGCGACGGCGGCATTCCCGGCGTGGTGCTGCGCTTGGGGCGCGCCTTCGCCGAGGTGCGGGTCAGCGGCACGCAGGTGATCGCGGGCGCCGCCGCACTCGATCTCAACGTCGCGCTGGCGGCGCGGGATGGCGGCGTCGGTGGCTTGGAATTTCTCTCCGGCGTGCCGGGCACGATCGGCGGTGCGCTCCGCATGAATGCCGGCGCTTATGGCAGCGACATGGCGGCGGTCGTCACCTCGGCGACCGTGCTCGACACGCATGGCCGGCTGCGCAAGCTGACGCGCGAGGAGTTGGGCTTCACCTATCGCTCCTCGGCGATCGATCCGGATTGGATCTTCGTCGGCGCCGAGATGGAAGGCCGCACCGAGCAGCCGCAGGCGATCCAGGCGAAGATCACCGAGATCCAGACCACCCGGGCCGAGAGCCAGCCGATCCGCGCGCGGACCGGCGGCAGCACTTTCACCAATCCTCCGCATCGCAAGGCCTGGGAGCTGATCGATGCCGCCGGCTGCCGCGGCCTGAAGGTCGGCGAGGCCATGGTCTCGGAGAAGCACTGCAACTTCCTGATCAATACCGGCGCCGCGACCGCGGCCGATCTCGAAGCGCTCGGCGAGGAAGTGCGGCGGCGCGTTCGGGAACAATCCGGTGTCGATCTGCACTGGGAGATCAAACGGATCGGCGTACCGGCGGACTCGCCGCTCGCGGTCCCGATGGGCC